>JBAXAW010000007.1:0-30370 GCA_037142305.1 Actinomycetota bacterium | reverse complement strand
TTTTATAGCGCTAGTTTTTAAAGCAATGCGACGAGGATTAACCCTGTTGCATTAAACGCGATGTGCGCAACTACTGACATCCCCAGCCGTTTTGTAAAGTGAAAGCAACTGCCAAGCACAATTGCGAATGCAAATAATCCCGGAAACTCGACAATTTGTAAATGAATACCAGCAAACCAAACAGCAGTTATCAACAGCGCAGCGATTTCATTGATTGACCCACGCAAGTGTCCCTGAATTAATCCCCGGTACACCAATTCTTCGATGATTGGCGCACCAAACACGACGACAATTACAAGAACGACTAGCCAGATGCCATGGGCATTATCGAACAGATCACGAGCTCGCTTCTCAACATTTTTTGGATCAAATTTTTCTGGAAACAAAAGATGAAATGGCCAAGTCACTATTCCGACGAGAAACACTTGACTTATTACACCTATCGGAATGCCCAGTAAATCAATTAACCGAAAACTCAAAAAATAATCTTTGGCAAAATTGTCAGTACCAATACGTCGAGAAGCAATACTCAAAGCGATAACAAATGGCCCCCACAAGAAAACTGCAGAGGCACCTAGGAACCACTTCGGTTCAGCAATTTTGTCACCAACGTTGTCAGCAAGATTGCCGGACGATGCTAAAGCCAGTGTCGTCAGCAGAATCGCAATCGCATAACTTGCTGTCCAAATACCAAGAATTGCGCGGACCGAGAATTTTTTTGTAGCTAGTTTGCTTTGTTGATCATGCCCGCTCAACGGCTCTTGCCCATAGGGCGGAGCCCATGGAGACTGGCTCATCCCGCTAGGCGATTTGGTGTCGCAACTTGAAAGCGGCTGCGACGATCTTCAAGACGCCAACCAGACGGTGCACTGATTCTTGCGCCGTGCCGTTCACATAAGTCGTAAGCATGCGGGTCACGATCCTCAGTCAAATCATCAACCCAAATCAAGGCACGACTGTATTGATAAGTCAAAGTAATCGTCGCGACTTCGTTACAAGTTGAACGAGAACATCGTCGAGCCATATATATAAGGTAATTCATTGACACTCAGACACGGTGGATTACCTAACGACAGCGAGTTTTCCGACACACTACGAAACACAGCACGAAACACGGCACGAAACTAAAGGTCGGTTAGAGACTTGGCTGTGCTCGGTGATACAGGCTGGTCGTATCATTGATTTCGTGACCAAACTTCCCCCGCCACCACCACCAGCAAAGCCAACGTCTTCAAAGCGTCCAAATTCATCGGGAAAAAAATCTAAAAACAAATTTGGGTCGTTCATTGGCATTAGCTCTAGCAAAAATTCGAACAATAAATCAGCCAACTCGACTGGCCCGAAAAAAGATGGCGAGAAGTCAGGTATGCCGCGCTGGGCGACATGGGCGATCGTCGCGGTTGTCGTTCTACTTATCGCAGGTCCTCGAATTTGGCCAACATCGCAAGCAGTCAAACTCAGTTATACCGAGTTCTTAGTTCGAGTCAAAGAAAACCAAGTAACAAGTATCAAAATCAACAACCTTTCAAACGTGATCAGCGGAAAGCTTAAAGATGGAGGCGAATTCACAACGACCGGTGCAGTCGCCCTTTCGGCCAGCGACGAAACTCTGTTAAAAGAAAAGGGTGTCGATTACGACTATTCAACTCCTCAGGGCAACTTTTTTACGAATTTGATTCCGCTGTTACTGCCTTTCATCCTGATCATGGGCTTTTTCTTTTGGATGCAACGACGCGCAATGGGCCAAGCAGGCAGCATCATGTCAATTGGTCGCAGTCGCGCAAAAAATTACAACGCAGATAAACCAGCGACAACTTTTGCCGACGTCGCTGGGTATGACGGCGTGAAGCAAGAGATTAAAGAAGTTGTTGATTTCTTAAAGATGCCGGAGAGTTTCAAAGAAATCGGAGCACGTGTGCCAAAAGGCGTGCTATTAGTTGGCCCTCCTGGCACCGGTAAAACTTTGTTTGCCCGAGCAGTTGCTGGCGAAGCCGGTGTTGGCTTTTTGTCTGTCACGGGTTCAGACTTCATGGAGATGTTCGTTGGCGTTGGCGCAAGCCGCGTTCGCGACCTGTTTCAGCAGGCGCGCAAAATGGGGCGAGCAATTATTTTCGTTGACGAGATTGATTCAATCGGTCGCAAGCGTGGCGCAGGTCTAGGTGGCGGCCATGATGAGCGAGAGCAAACACTTAATCAGTTGCTTGCCGAAATGGACGGCTTTGAAACAACAGAAGGCGTAATCGTGATGGCGGCAACTAACCGTCCTGACATTTTAGACGCGGCGCTACTTCGCCCTGGTCGATTTGACCGCCAAGTAACAATGCCACTGCCAGAATACGAAGAGCGCTTAGCGATTCTCAATGTACATTCAAAAGGAAAGCGGATGGGTTCTGACGTCGTTTTAGAAACGATGGCTAAGGCAACACCCGGCATGAGCGGCGCAGATCTTGCAAACCTAATCAACGAAGCGGCGCTGCTTGCTGTGCGCCGCGGATCAAAAATAATTGAGCACATCGATTTCGAAAATGCTCGTGATCGCGTAATCATGGGCGCACGCCGAGAGAGTCTGATTCTCAATGCAGAAGAAAAGCGCGCAACTGCATATCACGAAGGCGGACATGCCGTGTTGGCTACTGTTTTGCCGAATAGCGATCCACTACATAAAGTAACTATCTTGCCTCGTGGAATGGCTCTCGGAATCACATGGACATTGCCAGAAGAACGTCACACTTATTCGCGTGAATACTTTCAAGACATGATTTGCAAAGCAATGGGTGGTCGTGTTGCAGAAATGATCGTGTTTGGCCATCTCAATAGCGGTGCCGCCAACGATCTTGAACAAGCAACTTCAATTGCACGACGCATGGTTCGCGAATGGGGAATGAGCGATGCGGTTGGTCCAATGGCCTGGAGTGGCCAGCAACAAGTGTTTCTTGGTGAAGATCTGATGACTAGCGGTCGCGAGTACTCAGACGAGACTGCACGAATGATTGATTCTGAAATCGGTCTGATTCTGCGCGAACAAGAAAGTCGAGCGAGAGTACTCATTGAAAAAAACCGTTCTGGGTTGGACCTTGTTGCACAAGCACTGCTTGAACAAGAGACAATCGACGGAGCAGCAGTTGCAAAACTTGTGCAGCAGGGCTTGGGTCGACCACAAATAGTTGAGCCATCGCCAGGAGCAAATCTCAAATCAAGCGAAAAACCCGAACAGGGCTAGTTTAAACACTCTTTTTAATTAGTTAGCAAAGTTCTGTTGAACTTTTCGGGTCACGGCAACGAGCCATCGCTGCCCATAAATCTGTTGCAGTTACTGGTCCGAGTACCCCATATTGCACCACTCCGCGATTGTCGGCGATAACTGTCGTCGGTACTGCATCGATCGAATATCGCGCATGCAAGTCTGGCATTTCTCGAAATTCAATTATTTGTACGGCGACATCTTGACTGGCAAGGACTTTTGCTTTAGTTGCAACATCTTGACATGCATCACATGTCGAAGAAGTGAACACAGCAAGTAACCATGGTTTTTCCGCGGAGAAAAAATCGTCTCGACTAAGTTGTTGCGGCACCGTGTGCGTAGTTTGCGACGGAGCATCTGGTTTGCACTTACGAACAAAGAAACTGAGTGATGCTGCGAATACCAAAATTACCGATGCAATGATTTTTTGCATTATTTACTAGTTGCAACTTGTGGCGAACGATAAGGCAGCGCAAGAACTCCACTTAATCCGTATAGCTGATGCCCACGCGAGAACTCGCGTTGAACAACGACCTCTGTTTCAGATTCAATCAAAATTTGCAACTGGGCAATAGATGGTGGAATCGCTATCGAAATTACCGATGCTGCTTTTAGCTCAACTTTCTCAAGCCCAACAATCGGCGCCGCACCGGCAGGTCCGATAGTAGAAACTCGAACTGTTGTGTCGAGCGAAGTCGTATTTGCGACAACTATCGAACCAACTTCGCCTACCGTCAAGCCGCTTGGCGATGTCCAGACTCGTGAAGGCGAACCCGATGGTGCGCCCAAAATTACTGATGTACCCGTTTTGTTTTCACGGGTGCGACTAACCACTTGTTCAACTACGACAAATTCGGTAGCCGTGTCGTCATTTGAACTAATGAAGTCGCCAGTAACACTTGAAATGAGAATGCCATAACGGCCGTTGGCGATCGCAGGCAAACTAGAAGTTGACAGAGTCGTCACTCGCCCAGCAGGCACAGTCAAGATGAGTGGCTCACGCAAAAGTGCTTCAGCTGAGCCTGTCAAAAATGCAACGCTTACCGATTGATCAATCTCTGTTGGATTAAACACAACTAATTCTTCGTCTACTCCGGCACCTTTTTCTCCAGAAGCAAACCACCACTGGCGACTTGTAGTCGGTGCGCCAAGTGCAGAGGTGAAGCCCAGCCGACCACGACCTAAAAAGTGTTGCAACTTTCCTGCAACGAAACGACCTGAGGTTGCGCGCACACTTACAGCCAACACCGATTCATTTCGCGCACCTTGTTCACCCATTGAGATTCCGGTAACGCTTTGTCCGCGCAAGACAATGCCTTTAAGAAGCGCTGGCTGACGTTTTCCGTCTGTTGTAACAAAACTCAAATCAACAACAGTCGAATCAGGAAACGGATTTGTGAGCAAGATATCGAAATCGCTTTCTGCCCCAGTGAAACCATCAGCGAAAAACCAACGATCCGAAGTTTCATTGGCGCACAATGCAACCGAGTCGCCAGCAAGGTGGATAATTCGCTGCTCAACACTGGCTTGCCCGCTATCAAGTTCAATGATCGCGCTAATGAACTGACTCTTGTGCCCGCCAGTTGCGTCAAAAACCCCACGCGATAAAGGGGCGACGATCAATGTTGAAGAAGTCGCCGGCTCTTCGCTTGAAAGCAGAGTGATTGTTCCCGTTATTGGCGTTTGTGTTGGGTTGGCAATAACGATTTCGCTTTTTACTTTTACGTCGCGGGCTGGCACACCTGGACAAAACCAAGTTGATGAGAGAGAATCACCAACAACGCTCGGCATTAAGAATTTTGTTTCTAATTCGGTGATTGGCAAGCTCGTGATTTCGGGCGAGTAAATTTTGCCGATAAAAATTGTTCCGCCGACGCTAGCCATGAGCAATAAAACGACTAATGGTCTTCGAATTTTCTCAAACATGTTTGTGGTATTCATTTTGAAAAGCGATCAAGTTTTATTATTTTTTGCGAATCGTCAGCAACTAATCTGACACTTTCGCCGGTTACTGCGCGCACTTGACGGCGAAACCGAGAAAAATTTGCAGCCAGAATCAATAAACCGAACCAAATCAAAGCTTGCACGAATAAATAGAGATCTCGAAATTTCGAGGTTCGAAAACTCAACTTTGCCACGCCCTTAATCGGTGCATCAAATGCTGTCGATGCACCAAATGCAACTCGCGGACTAAGTCGCGCGCTATCAACGGTAAGCTGCCAATTCTTGTTAAATGGCACCGCAAGGTGCACGGTTCCACCTTCAAATGAATCAGACACAGTTTTATTTGAGACGCTCTGATCATCTACAAATAGTGGGCGCATCGAGCGCAGTTCTCGAACGATCAGCGCTGATTCACCTACTTTTTCACTGGCTACTGCCGATTCTTCGTCAAGCAAGCTAACTATCGGCAACCAAGCCGAGTTCTCAAAAATCACAAGGTCTTTAGCGAAATACAAACGGCGCAAATCAATTTGATTAGAAAGTGAATCAATTATTAAGCGTGATGACTGGCTCGGCTGATTACCAAGCGGTACAACGATATACCGAATCGCCAATGGAGACATCAAACGTCCGACCCGAACGGTTTGCCGATTAATTAAAGCAGTTAATGCATGATCTGCAAGTGCATTCATCGCTGTGCGTTGTGGCGCCCAATGCGAAATTATATTTACCGGTCCGTCATCAGAAACTCCGTATGAGACTTTGTTCGTAACTGAATTTGTTGATATTGGAAGTAATTCGTTATCGCCAACAAATAAAGTTCGATAGTTTCCGTCTGCAGGATTATCAGGCATCTGAGCAAAAAGTTGCGACACAGTTGCATCTGGTTGGTGCCAGCGCCCGTCAACCACGCTTAAAAGAGTTGGCAAGATCGCTACCGACATCGCAACGGGAACCAACAAACCAACTGACCGTCGCCAGTCAGAAGTTTTCTTTGTCGAAGTTTCAGAAAATACACTCGCGCAAGTCGCGCTTGCCAGAGCCAAACCGCAAGCAACAAGTGACAAGATAATTACGGGCTCTGGCATCTGAAACGGCAATAAACCTTGATCATCTAAGACTGCCAAGAGCAGCCCGCCTACAACTAGAAACGACGAGCGCAAAGCCCAAACAAAACGCCAACTATTTGCAACTAGAAGCGAACATGCGACACAAAAATATGAAGCAAGTACCAATGTGCCACCAGTTATATTGCCAAAATCTAAACTGGCTAAGGTAACGAGCCCTAAGTTTCGATCGCCTATTGATTGGTCGCTCGTTAGCAACTCCCACCATTTGCCCGAAACAAAATGCATTGACCAAGGCAAATTAATAAAAAGTGAACCAAAGACGCCGACTACCCCGACAGACAACATTGTGCCAATACTGCGCACTGATGTTCCACCAAAAACAGATGCAACACACCACAAAATAACTCCAATAAATGTGATTACTAAAATTGCCGGCGCAAAAGCAGTTACTAATCCGAGAATTAAAACTAGAGCACTGATCAGTTGAGTCAAACGAGAGATGCCAACATCAGTTGACTTTTCCGAATTTGACAAAAGCGAATTAGTTGAACCATCAATTCGTTCGTTGGGCTGTAGCCCACCAGATCTTCGCAAGAGGTCGAACACCCAAGGTAACGCGGCAACAGTCAACAATGCCGAAAAACGACCACGGGCGATTGCATCATACGAAAGCGGCAGGGCCACATAGACGGTTGCCCCAACTAGTCGAGCGCGGGTGTTATATAACGAGCCGCACAGTCGCCACATTCCAAAGAAACCAACGAACAACGAACCAACGATCATCAAAGTTTCGAGAAATGCAAGGTTTCCAAAAACAAAAAACCCGCCAAACGCGAGTATCCCAAGACCAGTTGGGTTTGCTGCTGCTTCGCCAAAACCACTCGACCACCAACCCGATCGAAACATTTGCATCAATGAACCTGCGGTATTCGCACCGCCTTCAAATGGTAAAAATTCTCCAACGGTTCGGCTTCCGTTAAGAATGATCCCGCGACTACCAATAATGATTAACGAAAATATGACGAGGAGAGCAAATCCGGCTTCTCTTGTTGAACTTTGTCGCCAGAGTTTTTGTGATTTCGCCGCCGATGCGATTGAAGATGATTCGAGAGCGCGCCGATGTCGAATAAATTTTGTAATTCTCGCCGAACCCCTGACCTGCATTTTGCTGATATCACTTGCTGGTACTCGCCTGACTTTTTGAACTTCGCGACGGCGACCCCAAACATATGCAAAGTCAACGAACACAGACACGGTTGCTCGTAAATTCGCCAAAGAGCCCCTGAAGTTGCCACTGAAGACTCCAAAGATGGTTTCAATAACTGAAGTGACAAGCATCTGCAGCCATACGAGCGGAAGTTCAAGTCTCCATGTCAATGTCGTAACTGTTCGCACACGGTGGCGAGCAGTTAATGCATCTCTCGAAAATTCTGGCGCTCGCTGAGTGAACATTTCACGATGTCGTACAACCGCCGAAGGCGCGACGATTACTCTTGCCCCACTTAAATGTGCGCGCCAACAAAACTCAAGATCTTCCCCAAAAAACGAAATCTCTCGACAGAAGCCATCTAATTCTCGAAATGTGTCTGCCCTGATAAGCATGCACGCCGAACTAATAAAAAAAATATCTTTTACCGAATCGTGTTGCTCTTGGTCACGCTCATTTGCCTCAATCAACGGGTCGACCTCACCGCATCGATCAATTAACAGTCCAACCGATTTCAAGATCGTGGGGTTATCCCATTGCACAAGTTTTGGGCCAACAACCGACGCATTTGACACAAGCATCTCGTGCACCAACTGGCTAATCGTTGACGATTGCAACAACACATCGTCATGCATCACGCAAAATAAACCTCGATTGCCTTCTACGATCCGCTGTGTTTCATTTATCAGAGCGCCAAAGCCAGGGTTTCCTTCAACAATTCGAACAATTGATTCAGGCAACACAGTTTGAATCTTTTTCATCAACAATTGCGATGCTGCGGTATCAGCCTTTGCGTTAACAACTTGGGAAGTTAAAAAAAATACGTGACTCAGTGCTGCATAGTCTTGGCTCGCAAGCGATTGAAGTACTTCATCAAACCATGGCCCTGGTTGGTGAACAACCATTGCAGTCACCACAGGTGGCGCAGAATTCTCCCCTGATTTACTTGATCCAAACCTGACCCGACTCATGCCTTCATAAGACTACTTGCGGCTACTTGTGCCGATTTGATGTATGTCGCTCTATAAACTAAATGCAGATTGGAGACACAGTGCGAGACATCAAATTAGACGAGTTGCGACTAGGGCCAATCAATGCGCAAGATTTGTTGCGCTTCACGAAAGACGCTACATATATTGCCGTTGGACTCGGAATATTGACATTTCAAAAAGCACAAGTTTGTCGTCGCGAAGCGATGTCGAAGTTGCAAGATCAAATTGCAAAACAATTTTAAATATTTCATTTAACTAGTGTCGCTACAAAACGAGAGTTCATCGAGTCCATCGCTCGCCACTAAAAAAAAGCGCGTCGATCTGCCAGAAGGCACAATTGCGATTTCAATTGGATTAATAATTGCTGGCTTAACAATCTATGCATTTTTCAAAATTGGCCAGCAGGCACTTGGTCAAGACGGCTTTAAACCACTGGTTTCACTTTGGTTCGTGATGTTTGCGCTCGCACCAGGATTCTTTTTGCCAGTTGAACAAGAAATAAGTCGGGCTATCGCCCATCGACGCGCACTTGGCCAAGGTGCTCGACCAGTTGTAAGAAAAGTTTTGATCCTTTGCACTGCAATAGTCGTCGGATTAATCGCCGCGATCGCCGCACTCGCACCGTTTGTAAATGACAATTTATTTGAAGGTCACGGCATCGTCACCGCCAGTTTGGCTATCGCAATTGCCACATATGGAGTCTTTTACATCGTCAAGGGTTTATGTTCGGGACTCGGAAAATTTAATGCATACGGGTTCATTGTCGGTGCCGACGGAGCAATTCGCGTTGTAGTTTGCTTAATTTTATTAATTGCCGGAGTAACCCAACTTGGCCCATACGCTCTGGTGGTCGTGCTCACGCCGCTCGTCGGCGTTTTAACAATATTGTTTTCAGGTCAATTGAAAATTGAAGACGGCCCACCAGCGACTTGGTCTGAGATCACGCCAAATCTTGGGCTATTGCTAGGCGGTTCAATCTTTGCGGCAGCTCTAGTAAATGCAGGGCCAATCACAGTGGCATTACTTGGCGATACTGCGCCTGCCGAGCACGTCACACTTTTCGGCAATGCTGTGTTGATAACTCGCGTGCCATTATTTTTGTTTCAAGCAGTTCAAGCAGCACTCTTACCGAGACTCACCAGACTCGCCGCACGTGGCGACATTAAAGAATTTCGATCCGGATTCAATCAATTAGTAATTTTAGTTTTTGGCGTTGGCGTAGTTGGCACAGTCGGTGCATTTGCGATCGGTCCAAATGTTCTTGATCTTGTTTATGGCGGAAGCATCGACCGCCGAACGATCACTCTGCTCGCACTTGCAAGCGGAATCTACATGATGGCATTAGCAATAGCCCAAGCAGTAATCGCCCTCAACGGACACAAGCATGTTGCAATCGGCTGGTCGCTGGCGTTTCTTGCCTACCTTCTCACAGTTTGGCTCGTCAGTGACGATTTATTTTTGCGAGTTGAGATTGCGCTCGTTTCAAGTTCTGTAGTTGGATTAATTTCGTTTGCGACAAGTCTGCGCACGAAACTGCGTTCGCTATCGCCGACGCTTTGACTCATAATCTAAGTCGTTTGTAACCATCATCTGAATCAGAGTCTCAAAGCCAACTTTTGGTTGCCAGCCGAGTTTTGTATTTGCTTTTGTCGCGTCGCCTATTAATAAGTCAACTTCTGCTGGGCGAAAGAATCTCTGATCTTGACGCACATATTTTCGCCAGTCACCCAAATCAGCAGCACTGAATGCAACTTCAAGCAACTGCTCTATTGAATGCGCTTTGCCCGTGGCAATTACAAAATCATCAGGTGTTGGTTGTTGCAACATCATCCACATCGCTTCTACATAATCACCAGCGAAACCCCAGTCTCGCTTAGCCTCAAGATTTCCGAGCACCAGTTCGCTCTGCAGACCTAGTTTTATTCGGGCGACCGAGTTTGTGATTTTTCGCGTTACGAATTCGAGTCCACGACGAGGGCCCTCGTGATTAAACAAAATACCTGAGCAAGCAAACATGTCGTAGCTCTCTCGATAGTTCACCGTGATGTCGTGTGCGAAAACTTTCGCAACTCCATAAGGAGAGCGCGGATGAAACGGCGTCATTTCTGTTTGTGGTGTCTCACGCACTTTTCCGAACATCTCTGAAGATGAGGCCTGGTAAAAACGAATTGGATTTTTTCGTGCCCCACCCACCAAACGAATCGCTTCAAGCATTCGCAGAACACCGAGCCCTGTTATGTTGCCCGTGAGTTCGGCTTGATTAAATGACATTGCCACAAATGAGATTGCGCCCAGATTATAGACTTCATCTGGTTGTGACATTTCAAGTGCACTAACGAGACTTGAAAAATCAGCAAGGTCGCCAGGTACGAGTTGAACAAACGGAAACTCATCGCGAATTGACTCTGCCTTGGGATTATTTTGTCCCTTAACCAAGCCAAAGATTTCATATCCCTTGCTATTTAAAAATTCAGCGAGGTGGCGACCGTCTTGACCGGTAATGCCAGTGATCAGTGCGCGGGTCATAACGAACTATTAATCTACCTGAGCCGTACGCTCAAAGACGATGATTGTTAATTCAAAGATCAATTCGGTAGTGGTTCTCGCTGGCGGAGTCGGTGCTGCACGATTTCTTCGCGCACTTGCATTAGTTCACAATAAACAGGCGACAACTGCGTTGGTCAACACCGGTGACGACACGATTTTGCACGGACTAAATATCTCGCCTGATATTGACACAGTGATTTACACACTCGGCGAGGCGATAGATGCACAGCGTGGCTGGGGACTTTCAGATGAAACTTGGCGAGCAATGGAGTCGCTCAAGCGATACGTCGATGTACGACCAACCGGCTCGATAGCCGCACCGGAGTGGTTCAATCTTGGCGACAAAGATCTTGCTACACATTTTTATCGCACCGCGAGAAGAAGCGAAGGAGCCGATGCATCACAAATCACCAGTGAGATTGCCCGCGCATGGAAGGTTGCTCAACGAATTGTGCCAATGACTAACAGTGATGTTTCAACTGTGGTCGAACTCGCGCAAGATTGTCAAGCCGGCAAGGCTGGCACACAAATTAGCTTTCAAGAATATTTCGTTAAGTATCAACACAGTGTTGCTGTGCGAGCGATCTATTTTCAAGGTGCCGAAACTGCCAAACCCAACTGCATCGACGAATTGAATCAGGCCGATGTCATCGTGATCGCACCATCTAATCCGATTGTTTCAATCGGCCCAATTCGCGCACTTGCTGGCGTAGACGAAGTACTTACCGCTAATCGTGACAAAGTAGTGGCAATCTCACCAATCATTGGTGGCCATGCTCTCAAAGGACCAGCCGATCGAATGCTCACCGAACTGGGGCATGAATCTTCTGCTCTCGGGGTGGCGCGACTCTATAAAAATATTGCTTCGACACTTATCATTGACACTGTGGATGCAGATCTCAAAGACGCAATTGAAAGAGAAGGAATGCGTTGCATAGTGACGAATACTGTGATGTCAGACCAGAAAATTTCTGGTGAACTCGCCCAAACAACTCTTGACAGCATCGCTCGCTAAATCATGAGTCGACTAACGATTTGGGGCGTCGAAGGAATCGGCGAAATCACTCCACAGGATCAACTCGGAAAAATCATTTCAGATGCCTGTCGACAAGAACCAAATGGGCCATTGCAAAATAATGATGTTTTAGTCGTGACTCAAAAAATTGTTTCAAAAGCCGAAGGTCGACTTGTACCGATTGACGCAACCGACCCACTTAGCCATAAGCAACTAGTCGAAGACGAGGCGGTGCGAATTGTGCGCCGTCGCGGAGATCTAATTATCACCGAAACAAAACACGGGTTTGTCTGCGCCAACAGCGGAATCGACTTATCGAATGTCGAGCGCGGATACGCAGCCTTGCTACCTATCGACAGCGATAAATCTGCGCGACGCATTCGTGACATCATTGGCGCAACTCTGGGAGTCAATGTCGGAGTTATTATCAGCGACACTTTTGGTCGACCTTGGCGAAAAGGATTAACGGATGTCGCAATTGGCGTAGCCGGTATCGCCGGCGTCGTAGACCTGCGTGGAACGCCAGATTCACTTGGCAGAATTATGCAAGTAACAGAAGTCGCAGTTGCCGACGAATTAGCCAGCGCTGCCGAACTCGTTATGGGAAAGTCTTCAGGTGTGCCCGTTGCCGTAGTTCGCGGTGCTGACGAAACCTGGTTTCGTAATTCAGATATCAGCGAACTAGTCAGACCTCCGCAAGAAGATCTGTTTCGCTAATCAACTAGCTTAAATCGCCTAGTAATTCTGCAATACCTGCTTTTACAGATGTCCAGTGAGCCCAACCAAGTTGAATTCGTGCCCGTGTTGCGTTGACTGAATTGCGTTGTAAGTCTCCATGTCGCGCGGGTTCAAATCTTTCTCTCAATGTTGTAGATGCTCCCATCAACTTCCACAAATCCTGAACTGAAGTTTGAACTCCTGTTCCGATGTTGATTACCAAACCTCCACCCTTCGTCATTGCGCGAGAAAGGGCGTCGACTGCATCATCAATGAATAAAAAATCTCTAGTTTGCCTACCGCTTCCATAAATCACAGGAGATTTATCTTTCAGCATCGAGTCAGCAAATGCTGCAACTACCCCATCGCGCGGGCGTTGACGCCTACCGTAAACATTTGTCATAGCCAAAGCAGTGAACTCAACATCGTAACTTTCGCGATACACAGTCATGAGATCTACAAGAGCGTTCGCCATTACATAAGCAACACCCATAGGTTCGGGCTTGTGACCTTCTTTGACCGGCAAATGTCGCGCATGGACTTCTCCGTAGATCAAATTTGCGGGTAACGCCACAATAACTTTTTTAATTTTGTGTTTCTGCGCTGCTTCAAGAACCGCGAGCAGCAGACTTGCCGAAGCCAAGAACTCACTAGTTGTAGTTTGGCTTGGTGGCAGCAGTGCCAAATGATAAATAACAGACGGCTGGCGAATCGAAATCAACTCTGAAAACTCTGGGGCCAAAATATCTAAGTGGTGAAATCGCAAGCCACTTCCATTTGCTCGAGCCTCGCTGAGATTAGCTAACGACCCGACAGATAGATCGTCGACAACTTCTACATTGTGACCGTCAGCCAATAGTCGATCAACTAAATGCGAGCCAATGAAACCAGCGCCACCGCAAACAAGAGCACGGTTCTGCATCAGTTAACTCTTGATGTTTGATTTGCTTGTCATCTAAAAAATGTCTAGCAAGCCGGATCTGGAACTTTGGCATCTCTCAAAACAGCACCCGAATTTACCTCACCTTGCGCACCTATCAAGCACGATGTCACCTGTGCAAACGCACCGACGTGTCCCATAACTGCACTGTCTATCACAACTGCATTGGCATCAACTTTCGCACCAGCCATCAATACGCTGCGCACAATCTGTGCATTTTCGCCAACTACGCAATTCGCACCGATTGTGCTTTGAGTAATTATCGCAGTCGCGTCAACCTTGGCAGTTGTAGCGACTGGCGTAACTTGATAAATACTTTTTCTTGAGAGAAGTTCAATGTTGCTACGGACATAAGTATCAGGGCGACCCGCATCGATCCAATAGTCGTCAGATGCAAACGCATACAAAACGCCATCACGAACCATTTCAGGAAACGTTTCGCGTTCTATCGAAAGTGGGGCTGTTCCAGGCATTCGCTCGAGTGCAGAAGTTTCAAAAATATATGTTCCACCATTGACGTGCCGCGAGACAGTTTCACCAGACTTTGGCTTTTCAACAAAACGAATCACTTTGCCATTTGAATCAGTTTCGACAACGCCGTATTGAGAAGGATCAGCAACTGGAGTCAGATGAATAGTGCCTTCAGCTTTTACCGAATGATGAAATGAAACAAGTTTTGCAACATCTAAATCAGTCAGGATGTCACCATTAGCGACAATAAAAGTTTCACCGCGGTCATAAATTTTTGCCTCGCGCGCCGCAAACCCGATTGCGCCAGAAGTGTCTAGTGGGCGATCTTCGACTGCGTAACTCAGTTCGACGTCAGCGCAACGATTATTTGGAAACGCTTTCAAAAACGGCTCGGGCTTGAAGCCGAGTGCCAACACTGCATGTGTCACTCCACCATGAGCAAGCGAAGTCATCAATCTTTCTAAAAGCGGAATATTGCAAACTGGCAACAACGGTTTAGGAATCTCAAAAGTCAGTGGTCGAAGCCTCGTACCAAAACCACCAACGAGCACAACTGCGTGCATGTCAGATCTTCCTAAGGTTTAAGGGTCAGTAGATCTAGATCTGATGCTGAAGCTGGTTGCGGCGCCTCGACATCTTTAGGGACAAATGCAAGCGTTATCGCCATGCCATTGCCAGTCAGACGAACTTTTCCGAGGTCGGCAATTGAAATCTTTGATTTTGAAATCTTCGTATCCCAAACTGAAACTTGCACCGATGCTTCTTTGTCTCCACATTTTGTATCGGTCTCAGAAATTGTTTCGCCATTATTGATAGTCGGTGGAAACTTGATTGAATCGTTTGTCACTTCTATGCCGTACAAATCAAAAATTGTCTGCAGATTTGCCCGACGCTCACCAGAAAGAACTTGTGGCTCCCAACGAATAACGCCTGCTGTCTCAATGTAGGCGCCAGCCTTAAGAGTGGCTGCATCTGCGCCAACGTCTTGGCCTGCTGGCAAAGAACCAATAAAATCATCACACTTGTAAATGCCGAATGCTGTGTAGTAGTTCTGTTTTGCGGTGTCTAAAGCACTGACTTGTTCTTGGCTCTGACGAGCATAAGCAATTAGCGCAACACCGAGAATGCAGATCACGAAGATCACGGTCGGAAACAATGTTCCGCCTTGCATTCGAATCTTGCGACCTTTGCTGTTTTTGCTGACCGCGGCGAGTTTGGCTATTTTTTTAGCAGAAGATGAGGTACCCACGAAGAAGAAAGGCTACCGCCTTATGGCGCATACAAGGCTTCGTATCGTTGCGCAACCGAGCCCGCAGAGGCATGACCTTCAACCCAAATTCGTCCTCGCTCACCCATTTCATTAAGCGTTTTAGGGTCTTGCATCATTGCCCGAAGTGCTGAGATGAACGCAGAAGTGTTATCTGGTTCAACGCAAACCCCAGCCTTGGCAGCCGCCAAGATTCGCGGTACTTCTGTATCTAAATCAACTGCGGCGCAAACTGGTCGACCCGCAGCGAGAACTGAATAAGTTTTAGATGGGACGCTAACCGAACCAAGACCTCGCTTTAACGGCACTACATGAATATCGCCTGTCGCTAAAACTTCACTGAGTCGTGAAATATCTTGGTAATCGCCAAAGCGAATGTTGTCGAGCCCGTGAGCAGCGACCTTCAACGATTCGCGAGCAGCACCTTCGCCGTTGATCACAAAAACTAATTGTGTTAATTCTCGCGCTGAAGCAATCAACATCTCAAGTGATTGCGAAAACCCAACGTTGCCGGCGTACATCACGACTATCTCTTCACCGATGCCGAGTTCGGTGCGATATTTTGTCATCCGCGACATCGGAGTAATTGCAAGTGTGTCAACAAAGTTTGGGATCACGCGAACACGCTCATGAAATCTCTGATCAAGTTTCTGCCGAACATTGTTTGCAAGGTCATCTGATAGCAATACAACTAAGTCGGATTTCTGATAACTAACTCGTTCTAGCCACTTTGCTGCCTTAATAATTCTCTGATTCGAAATCGCACCTGTTTCAATTGCCGCATCAGGGAAAATATCTTGAATATTAAAAATAAGTTTTCCGCCACGAAACATTTTCGTAAACCACCCGGTGAGACCGAGTGTGAGAGGTGGCGACATTGCTAAAACTCCATCTACGCGACGCGGAAACCCACCAGCAACCAGACTGCGCAGACCGACAATTGCGCTAAACAAAATAAATCCAACTGCGCGGCGCAATAAATTTAATTTAGTCTTGCCTGCAAATGGCTGAACTCTCGTGATCGAACCCCAACTTGTCTTTTCTACACGCCATAACGCACCAGACCAGCCTTGCTCAACTTGATGTTTGCGATACCACGGCAACGAAGTCACTACATGAAGTTCGTGTCCGCGGTTTGCAAGTTCGTGAACAATTCGTGTCATCACCACACCAGTGGGTGCCATATCGGGTTCAAAATGTGGACACAAAACAACCAGACGCAATTTTCTCGAACTCATAATATTACAGCTGCCGAATAGGCTTCAATTAAATCGTTGCCTGAGTTTCTAATCGAATATTGCGTCGCACGAAGCCTGCCGGCAGTAACAAATTTTTCGCGCTGTGTCTGAACTATTTGCAGTGCACCTGACCAAGCATCTAATTCAAGGGGCAAAACTAAACCAGCGTCACCAAT
This sequence comes from Actinomycetota bacterium, assembly GCA_037142305.1. Lineage (GTDB taxonomy): Bacteria > Actinomycetota > Acidimicrobiia > Acidimicrobiales > Ilumatobacteraceae > BACL27. The sequence goes on along the minus strand of JBAXAW010000007.1, from coordinate 13,545 downwards.
AACTTCGGGCAGCGATGCGCAGTTGCTAGCAATTACTGGCGTACCGACAATCATCGCTTCGATCACTGGCGCACCGAAGCCTTCATACAAACTCGGAAACACCAGCGCAAGCGAAAGTTTCATTAATCCATCGCGATCGCTGTCGCTGACACGTCCCATGCGCATGACTCGGGCGTCTAGATTTAGCCGACGTATTTCACGCATGAACTCTTCTTCGGCTCGACCTTTACCTCCTGCACACACCAGCACCAAGTCTTTTTCTGTCCAGTGCAATTTCATAAGCTGAAGCAAAAACTTGTGATTTTTATGTGGATGAGTGATCGCCGGCAAGAAAATTACTTTTTTTGATTCGAGCCTAAATCGTTGGCGCAGCTCTGCTTCGCTAGTTGAGTCTTTACCAATTGCAGAATCGACACCGTGCCTAACAACTCGAACTTTTTCAACCGGCAGATTGAACTGACTAATCAAGCGATCGCGCACGTATCTACTTGGGGTCGTAATTACTGTTGCACTATTAAGTGAGTTCGGCACAACCTTGCGCAGATAAGCCAATCTAATTCGACTGAAGTTCAAAGGAAACGAAAGATACTGCACATCGTGCATTGTCAAAATTGTGTTTCGCAAACCAAATCTTGGCATTGTTCCACCGCCGTGATGAATTGCGTCAAATTTGCGAGTCTTAATCGCTAGCCAAGTTTGTTCAAGAGCAATTCGTGCCAACCGAGCGCCACGATGTGCCGGGGCCTCTACACACTTATAAGTCTCTGCAAGTGCGGGGTGATGTCGAGCAAAACCTTTCTGCACAAACAATGTAATTTGATAGTCATTTTTTGCTGCTTCGTTCAATGACACGCCGGTCAACTGACGAATTAAATATTCTTGCGAACCACCAACTTTCCCCGTGCGCAACCACAATAAGTTGACAGCGATCTGTTTTTTCTTCACCCGATTACCTGATCATAGATAGACGCCGTACGCAATGCTGTTTGATTCCACGTCATTTCGGCGGAGCGCTTATAGCCAAGCTCAATCAGAGTATTTTTTTGGCTCAAAGCAGTTACGACACCGTTGGCAATGCTTGACAAATCGAGTGGATCGACAAGAACCGCGGCATCACCCGCAACTTCTTGTGTTGACGAACCACGACTAGTCACAACTGGCACACCACAACTCATCGCTTCAAGAATTGGCAAACCAAAACCTTCCATAAGAGATGGGTAACAGAATGCGCTCGCGTTTGAATATAGAACACCAAGATCACTCGCCTCGACGAACCCAAGAAATTTTATGCGAGTTGACGTTTTCGATTTATTATTTATTATCGAATCAAGTTTGATATCTCCCCAACCAGTAGCGCCAACGACAACTAACTGCGGTACTGAGTCACCAAGAGTTTCGAGCGCAGCCACCAACCGAGAAAGGTTTTTCCGCGGCTCTAAGGTGCCAACAAACAAAAGATACTCACCCGAAACACCCAAACGATTAAGAACTTGCGCTGCATTCGGCGCAACCATTGGCGCATTTACTCCGAGCGGAACATGACATAAACGGTCAGCCGAAAAACCAAACTCAAGACAGTCTTGTAGCGTCGCTTGTGACGAACACAACAAAATTTCTGCACGTTTCAATAAAACTTTTAAACTTCGCCGAAACACTGAATTACCACGACGGCTAAAGAATTCTGGATACTTCAAAAATGCCAGATCATGAACCGTCGCGACCATTTTTGCGCGCGACGCAAATGGAATAATCGATGTGCAGTGCAAAAGATCAACTTCGCCAGTCGCACTTTCAATGCGTGGAGCACGAAATCGAAGTGACGCTTCGTAAAGCGCAGCGCCATGCAATGCAAGTTGCTGTACTTTTATTGGTGACACATACGACGTGGATGGCTCACCTTGATTGTTTCCCGCTACACCAATGAGTTGTACATCTGGTCGCGCCATCGACATTGCCCTTGCAATTTCGATCGCCGATGTGGCAGTGCCCCCTGGCACTCGGTGCCAACATTGCTCTAAAGAGTAAGCCACACGCACGCCTTCCATTCTGCCCGTCTTGGCTTCGTATCGGGTGAACAGCCGATATTGATAAGCACAGTAATTTGGGTCGTACGATGTAGATATATATATGAGCGAAAAGTCTTCATCGCCGAAATTTTGGAAGGACCGTGTCGTTGTCGTCACCGGTGGTAACGGGTTTCTTGGACGAAATGTTGTTGATGCTTTCAGCCAAGCTGGCGCAAAAGTTATCGCGCCGCGTCGCCGTGAAGCAGATTTAACGCAGCCAGGTGTTGCCCTTGATCTATTTACAAAACACAAGCCAAGTCACGTCGTGCATCTTGCGGCTCGAGTCGGAGGCATCGGCTACAACCAAATTGCACCTGCTCCGCTATATCTCGACAACTTAATGATGGGCACGCATACGATCGAAGCAGCTCGGGCAGTTGGCGTTGAAAAAACAATTTTGCTCGGCACCGTTTGCAGTTATCCGAAATTCACGCCTGTGCCATTTCGTGAAGAGTCAATCTGGGATGGATATCCCGAAGAAACTAATGCTCCTTACGGCATCGCCAAAAAAGCATTACTAATTCATGCACAGGTCAACGCTCAACAATACGGTCAGCGTTTTGCATTTTTGATTCCGACAAATCTTTTTGGGCCAGGCGACAAATTTCATCCAGACGTTTCGCATGTTATTCCTGCGCTAATTAAGAAATGTGTAGAGGCTAAAGAACAAAATCTTGACAAGATTGATGTTTGGGGAACCGGCTCGGCGAGTCGAGACTATCTATATGTAAAAGATGCCGCCCGTGCAATTTTGTTGGCTGGCGAACTTCATGATTCGAGTGAGCCATTGAACCTTGGCAACAACCGCGAGATCACAATCCGCGAAACTGCCGAAACAATTGCTCGTATCGTCGGTTTTACTGGTGAACTCGTTTGGGATTCATCTCGACCAGACGGCCAGCCTCGAAGACGAGTTGACGCATCTCGAGCCGAACGCGAACTCGGATGGCATGCAACGATGGATTTCGAAGAAGGTCTACGTGAAACAGTTAAATGGTTTATCGCAAATCGCCAAGAAGCATTACTTCTGCCGTCTTAAATATTGTGACTTTTCCTCCACCGCAAGTTCCGCCGCCACTACCGCGTGCCAGTCAGTCGGCACCAAAAAGAACTGAGCCACCGCGCGAACAGAATTCTTCAAAGCGTGCAAATAATCCACGGCCACTATTTAGAAAACCGACGCGTCAAAGAACACAACAAAGCGCAAGAGCTAGTCAAACTAGTTTTACTAATGCAATTGTTGCAATCAACGTTGGCTTGTATTTATGGATGTCGGTAACGAATTTTGGCGTGGCCTCAAATAATTTTGTAATTTCAAGATATTTACTTGAGCAAGGTGAGTGGTATCGACTAATTAGTTGCGGGTTTGTGCACTTTGGTTTATTTCATGTTGCAATGAACATGATGCTCGCCTACCAACTCGGCCAAATGTTTGAACCAAGAATCGGCTCGTTGCGTTTTGGATTGCTTTATTTCGCATCACTTTTAGGTGGATCAGTTGGGGCACTTGTGCTGAGCCCTGATGCGGTGACGGGTGGTGCATCAGGAGCCGTGTTCGGGTTAATGGCAGCAGCAATAGTCGGCATGCGCCACGAAGGACTCAACCCGATGAGAAGTGGTCTTGGCATAACTTTTGCAATCAACTTGGTGATCACACTCACGATTCCAGGGATATCGATCGGCGGTCATTTTGGTGGTGCCATAGCTGGAGCTATCTGCGGTGCCGTTTTGCTTGCTCCGAATAGTTGGCGATTGCCAAAATGGCTCGGCATTGTGGTGCCGTGCTTACTTAGTTCTGCGTTAATTTACTTCGCAGTTTATTTTGTTAACGCGTAACACCCTTTCGCTACTGTTTGGCAATGCTTGAAACCATTACACCACCTATCGACGTGCCCCGCGCAAATTTAGATCCAATCACTACTCTGTCTGAGAAATTGGCGGTGTTTTCATTAGCGTTGATGCGACCACTTCGTCACGAAACAATTGTTTTATGTTGTGATTCATCCCAACGTGGTGTTGGCATTTTTGCTTTTGATACAAAACTCAAACTCACCAAAATCATTGACCGAATAATCGGCTCGGCGATCAAAATCGAATCCATAGCAACAATTTCATTATGTTCCTCTCGTGCCGGAGGCAGTCAACTAACAACCGATCACTCACAATTCTCTGTTGCCAAAACTCGCTGTCAAAATGCAGGTATCGCCCTAGTTGATTGGTTCATCGTCGCCAAAGGCGATGTGTACTGTCTAAATTAACTAGCTGTGGCAGCCGCAACCAGAACCGCAACCACCCATTTTCGGGGCTGGCATCGACGGTGCAGCACTGGCACTAGATCCACCACCGACTGAAGCAAATACAGATAGCAACCGCACAGAATTTTCATGACCTTGCGAACATTTGGCTGGCTCGTTGGCCTGCGACATTGAGCGCCGTTCTTCAAAAGTTTGATCACATGTTCGGCATCGAAACTCGTATAGGGGCATGGTCGCAGTCTAGATGCGAGCAAACATGGTTTAATGAATCGTGCACTCACCTGTAAAATTGAATGTGATGTCAGCGCCGTTTTCTTCAATTGAGACTTCGCCAAGCACGGTAATTGATCGTCAAACAGAACATGTTTTACAAACCGGCAAACCATTGGTTGCCCATATTGTCAAAACAGAACGTGATGAGTCGGCCGCAGCCAAAGTTTTAGAAGCACGGATTAACGGCACGCCAATTGAGGCACTATGCGGACATGTTTGGGTACCGTCACGCGACCCGAAACAATTGCCGATGTGTCAGGCATGTAAAGAGATTTACGAAATGTACCGAGGCTTCAACGACGGACTCAACGAACAGCCGAACGAATAGATGTCAGATATTAACTCTCTGATCTCATTTGCAATTGCATCGCTTGCGCTTCTTGTGATTCCTGGTCCTGCTGTTCTATACATTATTAATCGCAGTGTGTCTGATGGGCGCTCGATTGGGTTCGCAGGTGTGCTCGGCATTGAACTCGGAACATTCATGCACGTGTTGGCTGCTACCGCAGGATTATCGGCAATTCTTGCTGCATCACCTAGTGCATTTAACGCTGTCAAATATTCGGGCGCGGTGTATCTAATTTTCATTGGCTTGCGCACACTGGCACGTCGGCCAGTAATTATTGATGCATCTGCCAGTTCAATGACCAAGACTCAAGCATTTCGTCAGGGCTTCATCATCAACACACTTAATCCAAAAGTTGCACTGTTCTTTCTTTCATTTTTGCCTCAGTTCATTGATCAAGACAAAAGTTCAAACGCGCTTCAAGCATTAACGCTTGGCACAGTATTTGTAATTTGTGGTTTTTTCACCGATGGAATCTATTCACTTACCGCGAGTTCATTACGCGAAGTTCTCGTCAATGGAAAGACCCTGCCTTTTGTACAAAGATATGTTGCTGGTGTCGTATTTGTTGTTCTCGGATTAGTCGCTTCTCTAGCGAAAATCTCTTGAACCAACGCCACGAACATTAATTTTCAGTTCACTCAAATGTTCGGCGATGATATTTACCACTCCTTGAACAGACTCGATTCGACCTCTCACAACTAAAGCAGATGCGTTTATCGCAATATTGCGAAAACGCCTCCAACAACCTTGCGAGACAATCACATTTATCAAACCTGTTTCATCTTCAAGGCTTATAAACGTCACACCACGTGCTGTTGACGGACGTTGACGGTGTGTGACAACGCCACCTACAAATATTCGCGAGCCACTCTCGATGTTGGGCAAGTCGATGGCGGTAAGCACACCGAGTTTTGTTAACTGATTGCGCACGAACTGAGTCGGGTGTCCATCTGGTGAAATACCAGTTGACCATAAATCGCAAATAGATTCTTCGATTGGTTGCATACCAGGCAGTTGCGGCGACTCACTGCCAGTTGTAACACCAGCAAGTCGGTCTGGTCGACTCTGAATCACTGCCCCTGCCGACCATAAAGCATCTCGACGTGATACATCAAAACATTGTGTATAGACACCTGCTGTTGCCAATGTTTCAATCTGCGAAAGATTTAGTTGTGGTACACGACGAACTAGGTCTTCCATGCTCGTAAACGGCCTTGCTATTTCTATTGCTTGTGCCAGTTCACTACCGACACCACGCACACTTGAAATACCAAGACGCAATGCAAACCCACCGGTTGACTCGTGACATGGTTCTAAAGTCGCACCAGCCTTTGATGCATTCAAATCTGGGCTGTGTACGACCACTCCGTGTCGACGAGCATCACGCACAAGCGAGTGCGGCGACCAAAAACCCATCGGCTGAGCGTTTAACAGTGCCGCATAAAACGCCGCTGGCTCGTGGTATTTGATCCATGACGAGGCATAAACAAGATATGCAAAAGAAACAGAGTGGCTTTCAGGAAACCCGTAATTCGAAAACGCCTGCATCTTTTCAAAAATCTCATCAGCCACTGGGCCGATGACCCCACGTTGCGACATGCCATCATAAAGCCGTTGACGAAGTCGCTCCATTCTTAGATGCGACCGCTTTGAGCCCATTGCTTGGCGCAATTCGTCGGCTTGTGTTGCAGTAAAACCTGCAACATCAATCGCCATTTGCATTAACTGTTCTTGAAACAGTGGCACACCCAAAGTTTTACCCAAACTATTTTCTAGCAATGGATGCAAATACGTAACTGGTTCTTCACCATTGCGCCGACGAATGTACGGATGTACCGAGCCACCCTGAATCGGACCAGGGCGAATCAATGCGACTTCAACGACTAAATCATAAAATCTTCGTGGCTTAAGGCGTGGCAACGTCGCCATTTGAGCACGTGATTCAATTTGAAAAACACCGACCGTGTCGGCGCGACACAACATTGCATAGACATCATCATCTTGAGGAATCGTTGCAAGGTCAATTTTTTTACCACGAAACTCGGCGATTAAATCAACTGCATTGTGCAGAGCCGAAAGCATGCCCAAGCCAAGTAAATCAAACTTAACCAGACCGATCGTCGCGCAGTCGTCTTTATCCCACTGCAACACACTGCGATCTTTCATTCGAGCCCACTCAACTGGGCAGACCTCACTGATTGGGCGATCGCAAATCACCATGCCACCAGAGTGCACACCCAAATGTCGCGGTGCATCTAAAACCTGTCGAGCTAGTTCTATGACTTGGGCAGGAATCTCATGACCAGTATTAACTTCGCCTGTCTTAGCGTCACTTGCCAGTGAGCCAAACACACCGACTTGCTTACTCCATGCATCTTGTTGACCAGGCGCAAAACCCAATGCCCGAGCCATGTCGCGAATCGCCGAGCGTGAGCGATATGTAATCACATTGGCTACTTGCGCCGCATGATGTCGATCGTAACGATTAAAAACATATTGAATAACTTCTTCGCGTCGACCACTTTCGATATCTATATCAATATCTGGTGGACCATCACGCTCAGTTGACAAAAATCTCTCAAACAATAAGCCAAGCGATACGGCATCGGCTTTAGTTATGTCGAGTGCAAAACACACAGCACTGTTGGCCGCGCTGCCCCGGCCTTGACAAAAAATGTTTGAGCGCTCACAAAACTGCACGATGTCCCAGACAACTAAAAAGTATCCAGCAAAATTGAGTTTTTCGATTATCTCTAGTTCGTGATCAATTGTTCGCCACGCCTTAGACCTAAGTGAAAGATCTTCGAGTTGGGTTATTGGTCGTGCGCCATATCTACGTATTGCACCTTGCTCAGCCAATAACCGCAAATACGAAATTTCGTTTAGACCTTTAGGGCACTCAAACGGTGGCAACTTTGGTGCAACAAGCGATAAATCAAACGCAGATGACTTTGCAATCTCTGCCGTGATTTCAACAACACCCGGATATCTGGCAAACCGACGAAGTTGTTCAACACCGCTGCGAATATACGCACTTGGAGCCGGCGGTAATTGCGAATCAATTTCATCAAGACTTGCGCGTTGTCGAACTGCTGCCAACGCAACTGCTAATCGATACTCACGCAACGATGCATAACTAACATCGTTAGTCGCAACGCATTGCACATTGCAACGCATTGCAATTTGTACGAGCGCATCATTGCGAACCGAATCAAGCGGGTCACCGTGATCCCATAATTCGACTAACACACGATCGCGACCAAACTCACTGATCAGTTGTTGCAACCTTCGAGCAGCATTTTCTGGGCCGTGTTGTTCGAGCGCCTGAGTTATTACTCCAGTGCTAGCGCCAGTCAAAACCCAGCAGCTGTCAGCAACAGCATCTGCAACATTGGTTGTAGTAAAAACTGGTGAAGATTTTGCTCCGGCTAATTGGCCAAGTGTTATCGCATGAGATAGGCGTGCATAGCCGCAAGGCCCGTCGGCGATAACTACTATCTCTGCTGTCTGCGCCGTCTGTGCTTGAGGCGAACTTTGTTTTTCTGTGCACTGCAACTCGGCACCAAATAACGTTGGCAAGCCGAGACCACGCGCCGCTTGAGAAAACCGCACAACCCCATAAAGACCATTGCGATCGGTTAGCGCGAGTGCACTCAGTTGCATTTTGATTGCCGATTCAACTAGTTGTTCAGGGTGCGAAGCCCCGTATAAGAACGAAAAGTTTGAACGACAGTGCAGTTCGGCGTAACTAGACACCTAAGTTAGGCTAGCGAACATATGTTCGCTCTATACTAAAGCGTTAGTCTTTGCTAAAACTAGTGGGAATAAATACCTATTTGTTTAAGAAACGAGGCAGAAAATATGAAATCTATGACATGCAGTCAACTTGGCGGTGCTTGCGAACAAGTATTTTCAGCCGAAACGTTTGATGATTTAGCATCCCAAAGTCAGCAGCATGGCAAAGAAATGTTTGCGGCAAATGACGAACCACACATGGCAGCAATGAACACGATGATGGACATCATGAAGTCAGGCAAAATGGACTCTTGGATGGCTACTCGCAAAGCAGAATTCGAAGCGCTTTAACCCATCCCGCTCATAAAGCGACTTCTCTACATTTAGCGACATGCACAAGATATTTTTGATGTCATTTTCTGATGTGTATCCCCATTACGTGAAAAAAGTAGAGAAAAAAGGACGAACGGTCGACGAGCTTCATCAGGTGATTCGGTGGTTGACAGGTTTTAATGAGAAAAAGTTGCAGCAACTTATTAAGAAGCAGAGTAATTTCATTGACTTCTTTGATGCCGCCAAAATCAATCCAAACGCGTCACTAATTACAGGATCTATTTGTGGTGTGAAGATTCAAGAAATTGAGGATCCTCTGATGCTCAAAATTCGCTATCTCGACAAATTAGTTGACGAAATCGCCAAAGGGCGACCAATGGAAAAAATCTTGCGATCCGGCTTATAGCAAATAACTAGCGCCAAATAGTTGCTGTTATATCTTGACTATTTGCCGAGCAGCGAGAATCGCACCTCTTGCGCCATCTTCGGCTGTGTCTAAAACTTGATCCCAAGCAAACCATTTAACTTCTTTGCTTTCACCCTCGGCTGGGGCAAATGTTTCGTTTTCAGCAACTAATAAATATCTAATATCTAAATGTGTATGCCCGCGGGGGCCAGGGTGAACGTCTAAATGAATAAATCTGGGCAGGTTATTTAGTTCATTCGTAAAGTGACGCAACTGTAAGCCAGTTTCTTCTCGTGCTTCACGCAATGCTGCTTGATCAACTGACTCACCAGAGTCGATGTGTCCACCTGGTTGTAACCACATGTTTAGGCGTTTATGCAAATGCAACACCACACCAGGCGCACCAACAACAATTGCTGAAGCGGTGACATGTGTTGTGTCACTGTGTTCATCAAACGGTGCGCGCAACGATGGTGCAAGTTCGCAAAAAACTTTGATCGAATCTCGTTCTCGCTCGTCAATCGGTTTGTGGGTTTTCAAATCTTCACAAAACTTTTTTACAAATTTAACGCCAGCATCAGAAATCATCAACTGCACAATATCGCATTACTTAACTAGCTATATATCGCCGCAACTGTCCACTCGCCATGTTCGAGAATTGCCAGCATCGCCAAAATCTGCGACACGCTATCTACTGTGATTTTTTCGCAGACTAGTTGTAGTCGAACTAACCGCCGACTACGAGCTAAATCCCACCAGCGCTCTTCGACCGGCCAAGGCCCTGCCCACGAATTTACTTTGTAATGTGTTGAGCCAATAATCACAGAAACTGGCGAAGCACTTAACTCATGGCGCGCGCTAACGCTGAGCAATTTTCCGAATTGATCATTTATCTGCACTTGAATTGGCTCTGAATAAACAACACTCGGCGACGGGTTCGGTAATGCGCCACGCCATTTCTGTGCTGGTATCTGCTCGTGACTATTAGCGTTACCAATAGTTTGAGCATGCGTTGCTGAAACAAGTTGATAACTATCTAAGATGTCGCGGCCACCTTGCCACTTAGCAACTTGCACTGCAGACGAACCCAGCAACTCGCTTAATCGACCGATTGCTTGTGTCGCTGTTTCGTCAGTTTGCGTGCTGCCACCCCACAACCTGAGTTGTCTTGCCGTATCAGTTCGAACTTCGTCAGCGATTAACTGCACACGAACCAGACCATGATTTTCTAGAGAGCGATTTTCTAGAGAGCGATTTTCTAGAGCATGATTTTCTAGAGCGTGATTTTCTGGATAACCAGAGATATCACTAGAGATCTGACTAGAGATCTGGCTAGCGAGCCAAGCCTCAAGTTGCCACTTTGCGTTTTCAATAATTGCACTCGTTGTTAAACCATGCGGGCGATACCACAATCGCTCAGAACGCTTGCCCGCCTCTGACTCAAATGAGATAACAATTCGCACACAAACACTGCCATGAACCGAGTAATACTCGGTAAATGCAACCGCCATTCGTTGCACACTGTTAATTATGATTTGTTGATCACTAACTGGCTCATCAAACTTTTCGATACACAGATGTTCTGGCGGATGCGGAACCACAGCAAGCGGGTACTGCTCATCACCCCGAGAAAGTCGATGCAACTCAACGCCCAACTCGCCGAACCTGCCAGCCAAAATAGATTCACTTAGAGCGCAAACATCGCGCAACGTATTTAACCCAAGTCGTTCAAGTAACGAAATTGTTTCACGATTGATGCTTGCAAATTCGCTGAGTACTCGCACCGACTGCGGGGCAAGCCACTCGTTGGTTTTATCTGGCTCGACGACATACGGCGAAAATAGATTTGCGCTACTGCTCGCAAAAGCGCTGGCATGAGCAGCAATCTGAGCAGCCAAGCGACTGTCGGCAATACCAACACCAACAGCAACACCAACAAGCGAAGCTGCCAAATGACTATCGGCAACTGAAGTTTTTAGTGCCTCAACTATTTTTAAAGCCATTGGCCCGTCGCCGCCCATATATCTAGATGGACCGCGCGCCGCAAAAACTATTAACCCGGGTTCGCTTACTTCAATTAGTGGCACGAGTTCATTGACTACACGAACAACTGCGTCAAAAGCAGTGCGATCACGACTCGGCTGATGCGCAACAATTTCTATATCTGGGCACAACGCTTGAGCATGACGACGACGCATGCCAACTTGCACGCCGTAACGCATTGCTGCGGGCGTTCGCGATATCACTCGTTGTGCATGAATCACCGCACACGGAGTAGTCGAGTTTTTGGCAGCAACGACTGCTGACCAATCAAGACATCGCAAAACCGCTAATCGCTTAGGCGCGGGCATGTTGCTATTAAATAAGCACAGTTAAATCGGCAGGATTAAATGAGCACAGCTAAATCAGCACGAGCGCGTGACTAGATAATTGCGCTCTCGTGTAACTCGTCGCCCACTAACTCGTATTCGCACATCACGATGTTGCAAGTATCCAGTACCCCTGTCGACGCCGCTCCAACTTTTTGTTTTTGTATCTAAAACAACATCAGCAAGAAACTGTTGCGCCTCACTCGAACCGTGCATAGATCTAGATTGCGACAGCATCGTGTTTTCAACAATGATCATGACTGCGCGACGAGATTGCAATCGCGTTTGTACTCGCCTGGCATCGTTAACCGATAGCCGTTCAGGAACCGCAACAATCAATAAATCTAAACCTTCGATCGCAGCAGCAACTGTGATCGACCATTCACGAGAAGTCTTAGGCGGATGGACTAACACTGTTCGCTCTAAAGCAACACCGTGCTCAACGGCAGCGAGTAAACCAAGATGCTCAACGCCAACGACACCAAGCCACGACCCTTGCTGAGTTGCAAGCGAACAAAGAGAAAGTGCCAACGACAGACCAGCGTCGCCACTGCAACGCACAATTCGCCCACGCACTAAGCCAGAATCTGGCAACAACTCGCGCACGTCATCGGCCACTGCCAGACGTTCTACAACTTGAGGCTTTGTGTCTAACTGCTGTCTGGCTAAAAGTTCTTTAATTGAAAGTTCTGTAAGGCGCTGTTTGGTATCTAGTTGCATACCAGCACTGTAGCGAACACCTGTTCGTAGTAACTACTAGAAGGCCAAAAGCCTGTTAACTAACCTTCTGACTCAATGAATCTAGTGCAACAATCAATTCTCGAGGGCTAGCTACCCAAAAATCGGCACCAAGTTTTTGTGCCTGGTCTTGTGATTTGACTGCCAATCCAGCAACAAAGCATTTGACATTAAATCCAGCAATATCACGCACAGCCGAAATTGAATTAGCAGTTTCTCGCAACGAGCCAGACATCGTCGTTGTAATACAAACGCCCACTAAGTTTTGAGTACTTTTAACTGCTTTAGCCAGTTCGCTTGCAGGAAGATTCGCGCCGAGATTCATAGCCTTCCAACCTTCAAGACGAAGCACATCTGCTGCTAACGCAATTGAAAGCGAATGCTTTTCGCCCTCGGGCGCCACAATGATTACAGTTCCTCGATCAACCCCACGACGCGTAAATTTTGAACTCAATTGACCGATTAGTCGAGAGACAATTTCAGTTGCACGGTGCTCAACATAAATATCTAACCTACCTTGCTCCCATCTGTCACCAATAGTCACAAGCGCTGGCATCAACACATCTAAATAAATACTTTGCAGATTATGGGTGCTACGAAGCGCCGAATTTATTACGTTACTCACACCCGCTTCATCACCTTCAATTAATCGAGCAAGAACGCGGTCAGCCCATTCTGCTGTATCACGACTACCATGCCGTGCTTTTTTATCTGAACCAATGCCAGATTTCGACATTGATTTATTATTCTTGCTTGAACTTAAGCGACTTACCTGAAACTCTTTTAAGTCGGCACGACTAATTTGCCACGACCGATTAACCTGCACTGCCGGCAACATCCCCTCGCGAACATAGCGATAAACCGTCATGTAATGAACATTTAGAAGTTTAGAAACTTCTGGCAAAGTTAAATATTTGGTCGACAAGACTTTAATGGTACTACATTCAAGAAAATATTGTTCGCTTGTGCAAACTTTATCTTGCGCATTACTTACTGATCAGTACGAATCACGATCAACTAG
>JBAXAW010000006.1:0-35308 GCA_037142305.1 Actinomycetota bacterium | reverse complement strand
TCAAAATTGTTGTGCTTTCGGTTTCGTGAATGAAACTGTTTCCCGAACTTGCCTTAATTACTTCCCATGCCAAACGCAGATCGATGCCGCCCTTGGCAGCCAACATGTAGGCCTCTGCAGTCGCTGCAATATGAATGAACGCCAGCATGTTTGTAATTACTTTGATAATTGCCGCTTTACCAAGATCCCCAATGTAAAAAACTCGACCTCCCATTGCCGCAAACGCCTTGGTGTGATTGCTATAAATTTGCTGGTCACCCCCAACCAAAATCGTAATTGTTGCAGACTCCGCGTTGTGCGCTCCCCCTGTTACCGGAGCTTCCAAAGTTGCCACACCTTTTTCCGCGAGTATTCCTGCGAGGCGTTGTAGTTCATGCAGGTCGTTTGTGCTCATGTCAACCCAAGTACTGCCAGCACGAAATCCATGCACAAGTCCATCTGTGCCAGTTACAACTTGAGTGATTGCCTTCACTGACGGCAAGCAGGTAAACACCGTGTCGCATACTGATGCAACTTCTCGCGGAGACGACGCGCCTGTTGCACCAATTTGTACAAGTCGATCTACCGCTGATGTATCAAGATCAAAAACTGTGACATTGAATCCAGCCGAAATCAGATTTGTTGCTAGGTGGCGCCCAATGTTTCCAATACCTACAAATCCAATTTTCATACCGATGACCCTAGTTTCAGTGCCTCCAATCAGCGCAATTCATCTACGATGAGAGACCTTATGAAGTTTGCACCAATCTCAGATCGTCTAAATGGATTAGGCGCGGCCAAGTGGGCAGTTCACGCGGAAGGTTTGAATCGAGCAAGTTTGGGCGAGAAGATAATTATGTTGTCAATCGGTGAACCCGATTTACCCCCGCCAGCAAGTGTGCTCGATGCAGCCGCTTCATCGATGCGTGCAGGTCGAACACGTTATGCACATGGTCAAGGTGAACCCGAAACTTTGGCCGCAATCGCCAATCACCTCACGCGTCGCTCAGGCCTGCCAGTCACACCCGAGCAAGTTCTATTCACGGCGGGCACGCAAAATGGATTGTGCACTGCGCTGCTAACTCTTGTTCAGGTTGGCGACGAAGTTCTCGTACCAGACCCTTATTACGCAACTTACGAAGGTTTGGTCGCAGCGTCTGGGGCAACTTTTGTGCCGGTCGCGACGCGACCCGAAGATAATTTTCATGTCACCGCACAAGCAATTGAAAAAGCAATCACTAAGCGCACAAAAGTTTTGTTGCTCAATACACCAAGCAATCCAACTGGTGCGGTGCTCACACAAAAAGAAATCGACGAGATCGGCGAGGTCTGCGAGCGCCACGATCTTTGGATAATTTGTGACGAGGTTTACGCCGACATGACATTTGATGTGCCTTTTTGCTCGCCGTTTGATCGACCGCACCTAAGACATCGCACTCTGGCAGTTTCATCAATTTCTAAATCCCACGCACTGCCTGGTTTTCGCGCCGGTTGGATCGCATCACACCCTGACGTCACACCCCGATTAGTGCTGGTGGCCGAAGCGATGTTGTTTGGCTCGCAGCCATTCATCGAAGATGCACTAACAATTGCCCTTAACGAACAACACCCAGAGGTCGAGCGCCTGCGTCTTGCATTTCGCGAGCGTGCCGAAACAGTAATCACCACTTTTGAAGGTTCAGCATCAGTTGCAGCGCGCATGCCCGAGGGTGGAATGTTCATCATGCTCGATGTACGCAAAACAAAGTTGACGGGCGAAGAATTCGCGTGGCAACTGCTGAATGAACAGAATGTCAGTGTGATGCCAGGTGAAAGTTTCGGCAAGGGCGGCGCTGGGCATATTCGGATTGCACTCACAGTTGAAGCAGAAGTTTTGCGCATCGCGTGCGACAGAATTAGAAAACTCGCTGATCAACTCTGCACCGAAACTAACTAGTTCATGTCGAGCTCCGAACTTCGTGTAGGTGAAGCGATCATTGATCTGCTCGCTCGCGAATACGGTGTTGATGTTGTGTTTGGCATACCAGGAGTACACAACATTGAGTTATACCGAGGTCTGCATCGCTCAGGTGTGCGCGCTATTTCGCCACGCCACGAGCAAGGTGCGGGGTTCATGGCTGACGGCTGGTCGATCGTGACTGGTCGTCCAGGAGTCTGCGTTTTAATTAGCGGACCAGGAATCACCAACGTGATGACTCCAATCGCTCAGGCGTATCACGACTCGCGACCGATGTTTGTGTTGGCGTCAACTACACCAACTAATGCGCTCGGTAAAAGTTTTGGCCCACTTCATGATCTACCCGATCAAGCGGCGATAGTGCGAACTATTTGTGCTTTCAGCGAAACTGTTACAGACATAACTCAGTTGCCCGCACTAATCGAGCGCGCATGGAACATTTTTTCGTCTGATCGACCGCGACCAGTGCATATCGCTATTCCGATGGATGTTCTTGAACAAACTTGTCAGCCGTTTACTCGTGTACATATCTCTTCAGCCAAACCAGCCCCTGATGAGCGCGAGATTAATCGCGCCATAGAAATTCTGAACAGTGCAATCAGCCCAGTGATTATTGCCGGAGGAGGCACAATTGATGCCTCGGCACAAGTGATATCGCTCGCCGAAAAACTTGATGCGCCAGTTCTTTTGACAGGTAACGCAAAAGGTGTTGTCCCGTCATCTCATCGGTTGTGCGCTGGTAACTGCCTCATATTTGGTCGGATTCAACGCGATGTTGAAACATCAGACGTTGTCATCGTCGTTGGCACAGAACTTTCAGACACCGACCTCTATAACAATGGTCGAGCGCTAAACTTCGGCGGCAAAGTTGTGCGCATTGATATTGATCCACAACAAATAATGCGACGAACTACTCCAAACGTTGGGCTTGTCGGTGACGCAGCATCTACATTGCAGGCGATAATTTCAGGTCTTAAACCCCGCACTCAAACCGATGGCGAGAATCGTGCTCACATATGGCGCGAACATGCACGGGCAAAAACGAATAAAATTTTTGTGCCATGGCTAACAGCAATAGAAGCTGAGTTGCCAAGCAATGCAATCGTCGCACTCGACTCAACACAACTTGCGTACAGCGCTCATTGGTGGTTGCCGGCAACGCAGTCTCGTTCGTGGCTCGCACCATATGGGTTCGGCACTTTGGGTTGTGCACTGCCAATGGCAATAGGTGCAAGTGTCGCCGCTCAAACCCGACCAGTTCTAGTTATCGCTGGTGATGGCGGTTGGTTGTTCACCGTCGCAGAGATGGCAGCGGCTGTCGACCTAAACAGCAAAATTGTTTTCGTGTTGTGGGATAACAGCGGCTACGAACAAATTCGCGAATCATTTGACGATGTTGCTGCGCCACAAATTGGTGTAGATGTTTCATCGCATGATCCATCGACGATTGCCCGCGGTTTCGGTTGGACTGCGAGTGAAGTGACAACCCCAGAACAATTATCGATCTCGCTTCGTACCGCGTTTGCAAACACTGGCCCACAGTTCATTCGCGTGCTAGTTAAATAGTTAAATATTCAGTTAGTTCGCTTACATCTAGTTAGTTCGGTAAACGACGAAAACTTTGCGTAACGTTTCGTGAACGGTCCACTTGCCCTTCCACCCAATTGGAAATATGCAACTTGATCCAGCAGTAAGTTCGACAGCATCGCCGCCATCTTCATGAACCGTCATTCGACCCGACAAAACATAAATAACTTCACCGCGTGTGGTGAACTCCCAGCGTGAGGCGCCGACTTCACACTCCCAAGTGCCAGCAGTGACAGTTTCGTTATCAAGAAAAACTTTCGCTCGTGTCATTATCTCGCCAGTCAACGGTTCTGCCGATGGTTGACCAAGAGGTTTTGCAGCAAGTTCTGCCGCTGGGATCTCGCCTGCTCTAAATGAAATTGTCATAACAATAAGTTTACGACATTGCCCGTAGATTTTTCTTAACGACCAAGAAATAAACTGCTGTCACGAGCATCAGTAAACCAGTAACTGAAAATGTCATCGGCGCAGAATCAACTCGACGTGCAATTACTCCCACGAACAACGCTCCGAGCGGCGCAAGCCCTGACATTATTAGTGAGTGCACCGCCATAACTCGCCCCATTATTTGCGGTGGAGTGTTGTTCTGAATCAATGTCTGACTCAAGTTCATATAAAAACCACCGCCCATGCCCCAAGCAAAGAGCATTACGCTCATCATCAAAATAGAACTCAACTGACCGAGCACAATTTGCACCGCTCCTCCCCAACATAAGCCGCACATGAACCACATTCCTTTTTGGATCATTTTGTGGTTGTAACGCAAGATTCCAATAGATGTAACGAACTGACCAACACCAAGCATCGCAAACATATATGTCGTCTGGCTACCCGTCGCGCCCGCTTGTTCTTTGGCAATTTGTGGACCAAGAACGATCCACGGCGCAATCATAAATAAAATCGAACCACAGAGCAGAACATAAAAGGCTCGCACTTCTGCATGCCCACGAATAAATGTCAGCCCACCAAATATTTCTTCTCGCAGTCGCCGACGCTGTGTATTCAGACTCGCCGGAAGTTGTAACTTGATCAAAGCAAAAAACCCAAAAAGATTTAATAATGCCTGAATCCAGAAGGCGCCTTCAATCCCCCAAATCGCAATCGCTGGACCAGCCACGGCAGGACCAATCATTAGCCCAAGATTGTTGCCGATTGTATTGACCGCAATTGCGCCGACAAGTTTGTCTCGCGGCACAACAGTTGGAACAATCGCCGATCGCACTGGCGAACCGATGGCGATAAAGATGCCGGCAATAAATGATCCGATGATCGCCCAGTTGATTGTCATCTGCTGAGCCGTCACCATCGCTGCAACCACAGTTGTGATTACCAACGCGCCAAGTTGACTGACCATTAGTAGTGTGCGCCGATTCATGTGATCGCTCATCACGCCTATCGGTAGCGAAATTAATAACACCGGAATACCCATGACGAAAAGAATTAGTCCACTGATGTCGGACTTTGCGCCTAGTTCAAGTGCGAGCCAGACGAATGCAAAACGTTGTGTGCTCTGCACAAGTATGAACAGAAAACTGTTTATCCACAACAGACGAAACGGTCGTATCGCAAGAAGTTCGCCTGGTCGAATTCCACTCGTTTGGATTGAGGAATTCACTAACCCGAGTGTTACACCAATCAGACAACAGCAACGAATTAGAAAATTGAAGAAACCTATCTTGAATTGAGCGTCAAAAGCTCTGCGAGCGATAGCCCGCCTGTGTAAATCGCCATACCGATTGCGACATCAATGTTCAAAGCAAGCAAAGCCCGAACATCATCGAGAGTCGTGATGCCTCCAGCAGCAGTAATCTCAAGTATTGTCACGGCGCGCAATCGCGCGAACCACTCTAAATCTGTGCCCTGCATCATTCCTTCTTTGTCAACATATGTACATAAAAAGCCGCTGCATAATTGCGAAAATTGAGCCAACGATTCTTGTGCAGTCGTGTTCAATGTGGTCGTCCAACCATCTACGACGACTTTGCCGCCAAGAGAATCAAGTGCGACCAGAATATTTTGCGCGTTAACTCGTTCAACGATTTTTAAATATGCAGGAGTAAACGCCGCCGTTCCTACAATCACGCGATGAGCTCCAAGATCAATTAACTGCGCCGCACGCTCAGGTGTGCGCACGCCTCCACCCACACGGCACTTGGCTCGACTTGCCAGCATCTCGATAATCGTTGCGTTGTCACCTTTTCCCATCGCTGCATCAAGATCAATCACTTGAATTTCATCAAATCCTGCAAACCGCTCAAGCATTTCAAGTGGATCAGGACCTTCAAGGGCTTTAGTTCTACCCTGCACCAACTGCACGACTTTTCCATCCTGAATATCAATGCACGGCACGACAATTGATTTGCGCGAGTTACTCATCGTCGCACCACAAACTTTGCCTGCTCCACACATTTTTTTACTTCACTGATTTTCAAAGTTCCGAAATGAAACACCGAGGCAGCAAGTGCAGCATCTGCGTTCTGAAGAATCTCAGCGAAGTGTTCAACTTTTCCCGCTCCCCCCGATGCAATCACCGGAATATTCACAGCATCGCGAACTGCCTTAGTTAGTGGTTGATCAAAACCATTTTGCACACCATCGGCATCCATTGACGTCAACAAAATCTCACCTGCGCCGAGACGCTCGCCTTGTTGCGCCCATTCAATTGCATTGAGTTGCTCTGCTTGACGACCTCCCTTGGTAAACACCCGCCAGATCTGATCGTCACGTCGCGCATCTATCGCCAAGACCACAGCCTGCGATCCGAATTCTTGACTCAGTTCGCAAATCAATTCAGGTCGCCAAACAGCTGCGCTGTTGACACTGACCTTGTCAGCCCCGGCGTGTAAAACTTCTCGGGCATCGCCAACGGTTCGAATTCCTCCACCAACTGTCAATGGAATAAAGACCTCGCGTGCAGTTCGCGCCACGAGATCAACCATCGTGTTGCGATTTTCATTTGTCGCAGCAACATCAAGAAACACAAGTTCGTCAATTCCTTCGGAGTTGTATCGTGCGGCAAGTTCGACGGGGTCACCTGCATCACGCAGCTCAAGAAAGTTCACACCTTTAACAACACGACCATCAGCAACGTCAAGACAGGCGATTATTCGCTTGGCCAACATTTAGATGCTCACAAAATTCTGAATTACCTGACGACCAAAATCGCCTGACTTCTCTGGGTGAAACTGCACCCCGAAAATATTTTCAAACTCGATAACCGCCGAAAATTGATCGCCATAACTTGTCGTCATCACGGTTTGATCAACAACTGGGCAAAAAAAACTATGTGCGTAGTACGCAAAAAGTTCACTGACGATAGGCGAATCAGCTGGCAATGACTTAACCAGTCGCGACGGCGCAGTTACCTCGAGCGTGTTCCATCCCATGTGCACACTGCGATCAGCCGATTCAAACTTACGAACACTGCCAGACAAAATACCCAAGCCCGTTGCGGTTGACGCCTCGTGGCTATCCGCAAACAAAATCTGCATCCCAAGACAAATGCCCAGATAAGCAACACCATTTTTGATTTGATCAATCAGTGCTTGGCGAATTTTTAGTTGATCAAGAGCAGTTGCGAGTTGACCAAAATGACCGACACCGGGCAGCACAATTTTGTTAGCGGCACGAATTGCTGCCTCGTCATTTACTAATTTATATTTAGCGCCTATTACATCTAATACGTTTGTTACCGAACGCAAGTTTCCAGCACCGTAATCAACGACACAAATCACAACAAACCTTTTGTACTTGGTAACTGATCTTTAAGTCGCATGTCAGTTGAGCAGGCGTAACGCATTGCCCGCGCAAAGCACTTAAAGATTGCTTCAACCTTGTGATGCGTTGATCGACCATAAAGCACCTTGGCATGCAAGTTTGCACCCGCACTATTGACAAATCCACCAAAGAAATCATGAATCAGTTCTGTTTGCAAGTCCCCAACGAGCCGAGCACGAACCAAATCACTGTAAATCAACGCCGGTCTTCCGCTCAGGTCTACCGCGACAACTGCCAAAGTTTCATCCATCGGTAAGACGAAGTAACCAGCACGATTGATGCCAACTTTTTTGCCCAATGCCTTGGCGAAAGCCTGACCAATCGCGATTCCCACGTCTTCGACCGTGTGATGCTGGTCAATATCCAAATCACCCTTGGCTGTGACCTTTAGATCAAAACCGCCGTGTTTTGCGAACAGTTCAAGCATGTGGTCGAAAAATCTGATTCCAGTAGAGATTTCGTATCGTCCTTTACCTTCAATGGTCAGTTGCACAGAAATACTTGTCTCTTTTGTGACACGCTTGACAGTTGCTTTTCTCATAACACCCTCTCTAACTCTTGAATGAACACTGACATTTGTTTCTTAGTTCCGATCGTGACACGCAGGCATCCCGAAATTTCATAACTGCGATCACGAATCAAAACTCGACTCATTGCAAGTTGGTCTCGAATCTCTTTAGCCCTGTGGCCGACATCAAATAACAAAAAATTGCCACTGCTCTTAAAATATTTGATACCGAGACGATCAAACTCTGCTTCGACAAAGCTTCGACACTCTCGCACTTCGCTTACGTAATTCGCTAGATACTCACTGTCGTCTACCGCAGCACATGCCGCCACTACAGCCACCGCATTAACACTGTATGGAGATTGCGCTTTTCGCACCCACGCGATGTTTTCAGATTTTGAAAACATGCAACCGAACCGAATACCAGCCATGCCGTAAGCCTTAGAAAACGTTCGACTCACAACAAGATTCGCGTATTCACTGATCAAATCGAGAACTGAAACATCAGCAAATTCAACATATGCCTCATCAATCAATACGACAGCGTGAGGTGCAGCATCTAAAATCTTTATAATTTCACCTCGTGAAATAGCAGTTCCGGTGGGATTATTTGGATTAGCCAAAAATATTGCCGCAGTATTCTGATTTATCTTCGCCAAAAGTTCTTCAAGGTCAAACACCAACTGTTGTTTTGCGTCATAATCAACTTCAACAATTTTCGCACTTCCCAACTCACCATAAAAACGGTACATCGCATAAGACGGGTGCATAACTATCAACTCGCCACCTGGCTCAATAAATGTATTCACCAATAACGAGATTGCTTCATCGGTGCCATTGGTGAAAACCATCTGCTCAGTGTTGACACCAAAATGTTTTGCAATCTTGTTTTGTGCTTGAGAGTATTCGGGATACATGCTGATCATGTTTGAATCAGTCAGTCTGCAAATCGCATCAATAACTTGGGGCGAACAGCCAACTGTATTTTCGTTGAAATCTAAACGCATTTTGTCTGCCCGACCTTGTGAAGGTGGCGAATACGGCCGCATATTTTGTACAGCCGAATTTGGTTGCAATCCGGTTGAATCGCTCACGACTGCGCTTTTACTTTGAGAAATCAGACGGACCTCAATAGATCGAGCGTGTGCTTCGAGCCCCTCTGCGCGAGCCAACGTAGTCACGCTCGGCGCCAAGTTTTTGAGTGCTTGAGAGGAAAGTTGTTGTACCGAAATAACTTTTACAAAATCGGCAGACGACAAACCGCCACGCAGCGATGCGAGACCAGAAGTCGGCAAAATATGGTTCGGCCCAGAGGCATAATCTCCGGCCGCTTCGGTGCTGTACGAGCCGATAAATACTGAACCTGCATTTCGTACTTTGTCAAGCCACATTTGCTCTTCAATTGATAAATGTTCTGGTGCAAGAGTGTTAATAAATTCAAATGCTTGATCAATTGTTGGGCAGAGGATTACTGCACTGTTGTTTTTAATTGACTGCTCTGCGATTTTGCGTGTTGAAAGACTCTCTAATTGCTGTGCAACTTCGAGTTGCACAGCCAAGGCAAGCTCGTTTGAACAAGTCAGCAATAATGCCGAAGCATTTACATCATGCTCACATTGGGCCAACATGTCGGCAGCAATCCACTTCGGGTTTCCCGTTTGTGCAACGATCGCAATCTCCGAAGGTCCTGCCACAAAATCAATCGCGGTGTCAACTGAAACTAATTTTTTCGCGGCAGCAACAAATGCATTTCCTGGCCCCACTATTCTCGTGACCCGAGATATCGACTCGGAGCCATATGCCAATGCTGCAATTGCCTGTGCCCCACCAATTTGCATGATGTGCTCAATCCCGAGCCACGTAGCCAACGCCAACATCTCACTGCTTGGCTTCGGACAAACTACGGTGATCGATTTAACTCCCGCAATTTGTGCAGGTATCACTGCCATCATCAGTGTTGAAATCAGTGGATAACTGCCTGCGGGCACGTACACGCCAACCGAATCAATCGCTCGTACAACTTGACCCACCGACCGACCATCTGGTGATGTGAAGTACTTGTCTTTCGGAAGTTGCGACTGAGAAAAAGCACGAATATTCGTTGCTGCAACTTCAACCGCGTTCAACAGCTCTGGCGAAAGTTTGCCACCTGTTTTCACTGCAAAACTAGAGCCATTGAAATCATCAAACTTTTTGGCGTATTCAAATAACGCAGTATCACCCCGAAGACGAACGTCGTCAATTATCGGCTTCACTGTTTCAATTGCCGAGTCAAGTCGTGAGTTATTTCGAGACAACAACTCGCCCGCTTGACTAATGTCAATTATCCGCAACATCAAACAACAATCTTGTTAAGTGGGTATTCGACTATGCCATGTGCGCCGGCTGCTTTTAATCGCGGAATAATCGTGCGCACGGTTGACTCGTCAAGAATTGTGTTCAGCGCTAACCAGTTTTCATCAGCAAGATTTGAGATCGTTGGTGTCTTTAGTGCCGGAAGCACACCGAGAATCGCATCAAGATTTTTTCTTTCAACATTGAGCATCAATCCAACTTTACCCATCGCATTAATTGCCCCTTCAAGCAACATTTTGATGTCTAACATCTGCTGACGCTTTACAGGATCTGCCCATGATTTTGTGTTGGCTATGAACTGCGTGTTTGACTCAATCACAGTTTCAACTATGCGCAGATTGTTTGCTCGCAAAGACGAACCTGTTTCAGTAACTTCAACAATCGCGTCAGCCAAAATCGGCGGCTTGACTTCAGTAGCTCCCCAACTGAACTCAACTTTTGCCTTGACATTATTTTTCTGCAAATAACGCAGAGTTGTTTGAACTAGTTCAGTGGCGATGACTTTGCCTTCCAGATCTTTCACAGACTGCACAGTCGATGACTCGGGAACGGCAAGCACCCAACGCACCCGACCGAAACTTTGTTTGGCATAAACCAGATCAGCCACCGACTCAACTTTTGCTTCGCTTTCAGCAATCCAGTCTTGCCCCGTTAAGCCTGCATCGAGAACTCCATCTTCCACGTAACGTGCCATCTCTTGGGCACGAATCAACATGCACTCAATATTTGGGTCGTCAATCGCCGGAAAGTACGAACGGCTATTCACGGTGATCTGAAACCCAGCCCTGCGAAACAAATCGATCGTCGCAGACTCCAGACTTCCCTTAGGAATGCCCAGTTTTAATATCGGCTTTTGTGGTTGGGTATTACTCATGATTTTCCTCCATATACGTTCTCGGGTGAGAATACTTTTTCTGAATTAATTGTCCAGTCTGTTTCTTGCCAAGTACGAAAGAAGCAACTTTCATAACCTTCGTGACATACGCCAGGCCCAATCGGCTCCACCAAAATCAGCAACGTGTCGCGATCACAATCCGTTGAAATCGATACGACATTTAGTTTGTGCCCTGATGACTCGCCTTTTAACCAAATACGATTGCGCGACCGACTAAAGAACACGACACAGCCTGTCTCGCGCGTCATTGAAAGTGCCTGATCGTTCATGAACCCGAGCATGAGAACTTGCAGAGTCTTAGAGTCCTGAATTACTGCTGGTACTAATCCACCTAGCTTCTCAAAATCTATTTCTTGTAGTTTTTCTATGCTCACTGATTTCTCCTCAATAGTTTTGGGTACAAATAAAAAACCCGCCGGATGAACCGACGGGCTGAACTTCGAAAATTAAATTTGAAGCGTTACAACTGAGCCCGTCGTGTCACGTGATGCACGTGATGATGATTGTGATGGGCGACTATTGCAAAGTTATTCACTGCCTGCACCATACCCTCTCGGCGAATCAATCGCCAACTAACTAGGCTTCGCTCCATAAGTATTTTCAATAAGTCAAGAAATGACCACGATCAAGTCTTTAAACCCGAGACTGATCCATCGGCCCCACGTAAAGAACGGGCTGAGGCACCGTATTGGGTTGGTCCTATTTCGGGATTACTGTCAGCTGGGATATCAGTTTCGGCTGCCACTTTTATCGCTGTTCTGCTCAATGTTGACACGCCAATTAATGCTGTGGGTTCAGAGTTCATTGACCACACTCCGAAGTGGCTAAAAAACTTAGCAATACAAGCATTTGGCACGAACGATAAAGCGGTTCTAAAAATCGGAATGCTGTTTTCTATCTCGTGTCTCGCACTCTTTGCCGGCCAACTTGCGCGGCATAAACGTATCGCTGGCTTCATCTTCATCGCAAGTTTTGGTATTTTTGGCGGATTAATTTCAGCAGCGCGACCATCTCAATCGGCACTGGCAATAGTTCCTAGTTTGCTAGGAGCCATATTTGGATGTCGATTACTCAACAAATTAATTAAAACTACTACGAAAAACGATCTCCCCATTAACTATCCGAGCGAATCGCGCGCTCCACTTGGATGGGATCGTCGACGGTTTATCTCAACTACCAGTAAGACCGTATTGACCTCTGCGATATTCAGTGCGGTCGCAAGCAGGCTCGAAAATAACAAGATTTCAGATATTCGCAATTCTGCACCAGAGTCGCTACCGGAAGTCTTGACTAACAAATTTTTGACCAGCACTGATACCCCGTCAGGCACACAAATATTTACTGAGACACCGTTCATCACACCAAATCAAGACTTCTATCGAATTGATACTGCGCTCTCGTTGCCACGCATCAACATCAAAACTTGGAAATTAGACATTGGCGGCATGGTTAAGACCCCGCTGACGCTTTCGTATCAAGACTTACTTGCACGACCAATGGTCGAGCGCACGATCACAATCTGTTGCGTTTCTAATGAAGTCGGTGGCCCATATATCGGTAATGCAGTTTGGCAAGGCGTGCTTCTCGCTGATCTTCTCAATGAAGCAGGAGTTGACTCGCGCGCAGAACAAATATTTGGTACGAGTGTTGATGGTTGGACATGTGGGTTTCCGGTTGGTGCTGCATTTGACGGGCGCGACGCGATGATTGCACTCGGCATGAACGGTGAGCCGATTTCACTCGAGCATGGTTACCCTGCTCGAATAATTATTCCTGGACTTTATGGATACGTCAGTGCGACGAAGTGGGTACAAAGTCTTGAACTGACAATGTGGAGTCAAGCCGAAGGATATTGGGTCCCACTTGGTTGGTCGCGCGATGCACCGATTAAGACTCAGTCACGAATCGATGTACCGCGTCGAGATGAAAGAGTTTCTGCTGGCAAGATTGCAATTGCTGGTGTGGCCTGGGCGCAACATCGGGGTATCGAAAAAGTTGAAGTCCGCATTGACTCCGGAGAATGGAAACTTGCAACTCTTGCACTTGATTTCAGTGATGACACTTGGCGCCAATGGAAATATGAATTTGACGCCAAGCCTGGTGAATATCGAATTCAAGTTCGCGCTACAGACAAAACTGGCGAGACCCAAACCGACGAAGTCAGCCCCCCAGACCCAGACGGTGCGACCGGTTATCACACCCGAACTTTAAAAGTTATTTAAATTTAAAAACCGAATTTAAGTTAGGTCGGCTGGTGTTTGACGCTCGTTGAGATGAAGATCAGTGCCCGTGTACGGATGCGCGAGTGCGACTTCTTCATTCAACTCAACACCAAGACCTGGTTCTTTAGACGGAATGACATAACCGTTTTCAAACTGAATTGGCTTCTTCAAAATCTTGGCGTGAAAACCACCCCAGTCTTGAATACTTTCAAGAATCAAGAAGTTCGGCGTGCAAGTGCTCAACTGAATATTCGCCGCACCCTCAATCGGTCCACAATAAAGATGCGGAGCAATCTGTGCATGATAAGTCTCAGCAATCGATGCAATTTTTTTACCTTCAAGAATTCCACCGCAACGACCAGTTGCTAACTGAATAATCGATGCGCCACCAACGCGCAACAAATGAGCGAACTCATATTTTGAAGTAAGTCGCTCGCCAGTTGCAATCGGAATACTTGTATGAGCAGCAACTTTGGCCATTTCTTCTGGCGCATCAGGCGGAATCGGCTCTTCGAACCACATTGGGTCGTATGGCTCAAGTTGTTTTGCTAACCGAATTGCACCAGACGCTGTGAACTGACCGTGAGTGCCAAACAAAATATCAGCACGATTGCCAACTGCTTTTCGAATTGCCGCAACCATTCGCACACTGCGATCAATTGTTGCAAGCGATGGTTGACGGCCGTCATAAACCGAATACGGCCCAGCTGGGTCAAGTTTTACAGCAGTAAAACCGCGCTCAACTTCGCGAACCGCAGCCTCGGCCGCAAGGTCTGGATCGCTGTAAAGCGGATGATCAGAGTGCGCATCAAACTCATGTGATGGATATAAGTATGTGTAGCAACGCAACCGGTCGTGAACTTGACCGCCGAGCAACTCATAAACCGGTTTGCCAGTGTCTTTACCGCAGATATCCCACATCGCCATTTCTAAACCGCTGACGACGCCTGCCGTGCTGAAGTCTGGGCGGTGCGCAAAACCCGAACCATACGTGCGTCGCCACATTTTTTCGATGTGAAACGGATCAGTGCCGAAAATATAACGCGCAAACATGTCTTCGGCGACTTTGCAAACTATTTGTGGTGAGTAAGTCGCGGTATAAATCTCACCGATACCTGTGACGCCAGTATCAGTAGTCAATTTTACGAAAATAAAATACCGACCGCCTGTGCGCGGTGGTGGGTTACCAACAACAAACGTTTGAATTTTCTCAATTTTCATGACCCTGCCGATCTATATATGAATCTTAAATCTCTAGAAAACAATCACATTTCGCAATGCATCTCCACGCTTTACTGCTGCGATTGCTTCATTGATCTCTTCTAAAGGATAAGACTTCGTCACCAATTCGTCTAGTTTGAGACGACCCTGTTCGTAAAGCGAAATTAGGTTTGGGATGTCAACTTGAATTCGAGCCGAGCCCATTTTTGATCCAAGAATATTTTGACTGTATGCAGCCATCGTGCCTGGGTCAATTTCTGACATCACTCCGTTGGCTGGCATGCCGACAAGAACAACCGTGCCCGACTTTGCAAGCAGGCCATACGACGAGTCGAAAGCCTGTTTAGCACCAACAGTTACGAACACATAATCTGCACCGCGGCCGTCGGTGATTGCTTGCACTTGCTTTGCGACATCTTCTTTGCCCGAGTTGATGCCATGTGTTGCACCAAATTTTTTGGCTGCTTCAATTTTCGTATCCGAAAGATCAACAGCAATGATCGATCGAGCACCACTCACGCGAGCACCCTGCACCGAGTTCAAACCAACACCGCCAGCACCGATAACAACCACATGACTCCCTGGCTCAACTTTTGCTGTGTTTGTAACTGCACCAAAACCAGTGATCACACCACAAGCAAGAAGCGATGCGCTCGCTGCTTTAATGTCTTTCGAAATCACGACGACTTGAGAATCATGAACAACTACATACTCAGCAAAACTACCGGTGCGCATCGCTTGCACGATTGACTCACCTGACTTTGATGTCAGTGGGCTCTTGGCATCAAGAGGGAAAGACGTCTCGCAAGTTACTGGCATTCCGCGTGAACAACCACGGCAATGACCACAAGAACGGATCAGAGTCACAACAACTTGATCGCCAACTTTTACAGACGAAACCCCAGAACCGACTTCTTCAACAACACCAACACTCTCGTGCCCAAATATCGCTGGCAAGGTTCCACCCCACGCGCCGTCGGCATATGAAATATCACTGTGACAAATCGCAGTTGCAGCTATTTTGACTCGCAACTCTCCAGCTTGTGGTTTTGCCAATGTCACATCTTCGATTACGAGTGGCTTGCCGAACTCGCGACAGACTGCAGCTTTCATTTTTATAGCCTTTCGAATATTTAGTTTTTGTACTCAGGGGACTGCTGATCAAGAATCTCGATCAATGCCGCAAAATGATGCTCTGCGGACTTCGGATACTCTAGCCATTGTTTGCAAACCAAAGTTGCTATTTCATCGTCGATAATTGAAAGTTCTCGACCTGTTGAAAGCGCGAGTACCTGTAGTTGCGCCGCTTTTTCAAGATAATACAACTCATCAAAAGCCTCAGCCACCGAATTACCAACAACTATCACGCCGTGATTGGCAAGGAATAATACGCTTTTTGAGTCGCCTAAGACTTTCGCAATACGCTGACCTTCGCTGGCTTCAAGCGCCATCCCTGAATAGTTGCGGTCATAAGCAATGCGTTGATAAAACCGACACGCGTTTTGATCAAGCATTAAGAATTCAAAATCATGTAAGCACGCCAAAGCAGTCGCATAGGGCATGTGAGTATGCAAAATGCACTTGGCATGTGGCAAAAGTTTGTGTAACTGGCCATGCAGATTAATTGCCGTTGGGTCAACTAATTGATTCTCGGCAACGCTGAAGCTTTCTGCATTCAAATCAACCAATATGAGCTCACTCGCCCGCACAAGCGAAAAATGTCGACCCGCCGGATTGATTAAAAAATCTTGTGAGTCTTGCGAAACAGCGACACTGAAATGATTCGCCGTTGCCTCGTGCATCTCGAGCTTTGCCGCCCAACGAAACGCAACAGTTAAATCACGTCGAGCAGACTGCTCTGTGTCCATTCGCTAAATCTTATTGCAATCTGTCAGGAAACCCAGGTGCTCGCAAATCTGTACCAAGTGCATCTTCAAGAAGTTTTACGACCTGTGTTGACCACACTTCGCCACCGTATTGAGATTTCGCGCGCACAAATGCTTGTTGCACTGTGCTTGCGACATCAAGTGGCACGCCGAACTTGCGACCGTACTCCATCGCAAAGCCCATATCTTTAAGCGCGAGATCCATAGTGAAGCCAATGTCGTAACTTCCGTTGAGAATAACTTGCCCTTCGGTTTCATGCACGAAACTATTGCCAGAACTATTTTTAATCACTTCGTAAGCAATGCCTAAGTCGATACCACCTTTTTTTGCGAGCATCAGTGCCTCACCACATGCCACAAGGTGAATAAATGCCAACATGTTTGTGATCACTTTGATTACGGCTGCACTGCCGAGTTCACCGACATACAAAACTGGCTTGCCCATCGCCTCAAGCAAATCTTTGTGTGCTGCAAAAATCTTCTCATCGCCACCAACTAGAACAGTGATATCACCTTCGGCTGCTTTGTGCACGCCACCAGTCACTGGCGATTCAAGAGTATTGAAGCCCAATTTTGCAGCGATCTCTCCAAGACGCAATGTTTCACTGCGGTCGTTGGTACTCATGTCAATCCAAGTTGTGCCTTTTGCTAATCCGCTAAACACGCCATTCTCACCATTGACCACCGCGTCAATTGCGCGCGGCGATGGCAAACAAGTGAATACAACTTCAGATGCCTGAGCAACTTCCTTTGCCGAATTCGCCCACTTCGCGCCCTTAGCAACAAGACCATCGCCAAGTGATTTGTTTAGATCGTGAATTGTCACGTTGTGCCCTGCGCGGATCAAACTCGCCGCTAAATAAACACCGAGGTGTCCGAGGCCGATGAAACCGCAATTGCGTGGTGTAGTTGTTTTGCTCATAATTGAATCCAAGTCGTCTTAAGGTTTGTGTATCCCTCAATTGAATACATCGAACGATCGCGTCCCGTGCCAGATTGTTTAAACCCGCCAAATGGTGTCGTTATCGAACCCTTATCAAAAGTATTAACCCAAACCGTGCCCGTGCGCAACTTGCGCGCAATTCGGTGGGCTTTTGTTATGTCACGAGTCCAAATTGATGATGCCAAACCGTATTGCGTGTCATTGGCAACGTGAACCGCTTCATCGGCACTTGAAACCGCGACCGAAACCAAAACTGGTCCAAAAATCTCTTCGCGCTCAATTCGCATGCCTGGCTTAACATCTCGAAACACAGTCGGCGGAATAAACACTCCACCTTTAACTGGCTCAACACGATCGCCGCCCGAGAAAACTTTTGCGCCTTCTTGCTTGCCGATGTCAATGTAATTAAGTACTCGATCAAACTGTGTCTTGTCGACGATTGTTCCCATCGCGGTTGTCGGATCATATGGATCACCAGGCTGAATTGACTGACCAACTTTTGTAATTTTTTCTAGTAGTTCGTCTTCTATCGATTTCTCAACGACGAGTCGAGTGCCAGCATGACATGTTTGGCCAGAGTTATAAAACACTCCCCACGCAATAGCCGATGCTGCTGCGTCAAGATCTGAACAATCACTTAAAACAATTTGTGGTGTCTTGCCACCAAGTTCAAGCGAAACAGATTTGCCATTACTCTCGGCGGCGTATTTTAAGAAGTATCGACCAACTTCTGTTGAACCCGTAAATGCAAGTTTGTCAACATCCATGTGCAGGCCAAGTGCTGCACCCGCAGTTGGTCCGTAGCCAGGCACAACATTGAACACACCCTCAGGTAAACCTGCTTGCACACCAAGTTCAGCAAAAAATAATGCCGACAATGGCGATTGCTCCGCAGGCTTCAAGACAACTGAGTTGCCCCCAGCCAACGCGGCGCCAACCTTCCATGAAGAAATAATCAGCGGATAGTTCCACGGCACAACTGCACCAACAACGCCGAGTGGTTCTCTCTCAATTAATGCCAACGCATCGCGCGGCACAGGCGCAATTTGTCCGTACATCTTGTCAATAGTTTCGGCGAACCACTGCAAGTTGCTAGCAGCAGATGCCATATCAACATTCACAGAATCACCAATTGGTTTACCAACATCCATTGTTTCAAGCAACGCAAGTTCGTTTACGTTTTCACGAATTAACTGAGCCCAACGCAACATAATGTTTTTGCGATCGACTGGCGCCATCTCACTCCACACACCAGAGTTAAAAGATTTTCGTGCTGCGGCAACTGCGCGGTCAATATCTACCGAATCGCCTTCGGCAACGTTTGCGGCAACCGTGTTATCTCGCGGATTAATTGACTCAAATGTCTTGCCACTCGCAGCGTCAACAAATTTGCCGTCGATGAACAGTTTGGTACGACTAACTTTTTGAGTTGAACGTTTTGTCCACTCTTCGCGGCTAAGTAGGTCTGTCATCTTTTCACTCCATTGCTTTCTCGTCTGATAGTCAAGCCACGACGCTATCAGTGCGACCTGACAGAATATAGCCGTGCCAGTTTCACAAGCGAACCCAACCAAAACTTCGTGCTTGTTGGCTATCGCCTCCGTGCATCGAACTGGATCAACTCTGCTGTGTTCGATTCTTCGCGCCACCGGCATGGCCGGAATGCCGATGGAGTACTTAAATATTCACACCAAAAATTTTACGAATTTTCGAAACGAAAATGATTTGCCGACACTAAACATGCGCGGTCGTGTTGTGGGCGCCGTGAGAAAACTGTCTGGACGAAATGCATGGCGCAATATCAACTATTTTTCCGACTCATCATGGCGCGCGTATCTCAATCGAGCAGCCGAGTTAAATACAACCTCAAATGGTGTGTTCGGCATCAAAATGCACTGGAACCAGTACGACGAACACATGTTGCAACGCGGCCTGACAGCGGATCATTGGGGTGCACCAATCAAATGGGTGCGAATCTCTCGTGACAACGAAGTTCGCCAAGCAATTTCATTGGTTCGCGCTGAGCAATCAAATCAATGGAATAGCAACATGTCGGCAACCAATGAACCGGTTTACAACGAGCAAGAAATTGTTAATGCACTCCACACGATTTCAAGCGCGAATAAAAGTTGGGATCAGTATTTCGCTGAACACCAGATAAATCCGTTACATCTGACTTACGAACAACTTACGCGCGAGATGGACATAACTGTTCGCCGAATCATGGCATACATCAATACACCCATCGAAAATGTGCCAGCGCCACAAACTAAACGCCAATCAGACGGGGCGAGTGCGCAATGGGAGAGCCAATTTCTTGAGGCCCGACCCGAATTCAAGTCTCGCGCTGCCACAATAGAACGGTGAGCGTTTCAACTATTTTCGACCCAACTCAGTGGTCAGAAGTTCAAGGATTTTCATTTCGCGATATCACATATCATCGCGCAAAAGAGCACGGCACAGTACGAGTTGCATTTAACAGGCCAGAGGTTCGCAACGCATTTAGACCAAGCACGGTTGATGAGCTTTATCGCGCACTTGACCACGCACGACAAACAACTGATGTCGGATGTATTTTATTAACAGGTAACGGCCCTTCGCCAAAAGATGGCGGCTGGGCGTTTTGTAGTGGTGGCGATCAGCGAATTCGCGGCACCGATGGTTACAAATACGAAGACGGTGACGGCAATGGTGACGGTGACGAAAATAAAAACAGCGCGCGCACCGGTCGATTGCACATACTTGAAGTGCAACGCCTAATTCGATTCATGCCAAAAATCGTGATATGTGTAGTACCGGGTTGGGCAGCCGGTGGCGGACACAGTCTGCATGTTGTCAGCGATTTAACATTGGCCAGTAAAGAACACGCTCGATTCAAACAAACTGATGCAGATGTTGCGAGTTTTGATGGCGGTTTTGGTTCTGCGTATCTTGCCCGACAGGTTGGGCAAAAATTCGCCCGCGAAATTTTCTTTCTCGGACGCGAATATTCGGCTGAGGATGCTCATCGAATGGGCATGGTCAACGCGGTTGTACCTCACGCCGAATTAGAAAAAGTCGCACTTGAATGGGCGGCCGAAATAAATGCAAAAAGCCCGATGGCACAGCGAATGCTGAAGTTTGCATTTAATGCAATCGACGACGGTCTTGTTGGGCAACAAATATTTGCGGGCGAAGCAACTCGACTTGCGTACATGACTAGCGAAGCAACTGAAGGCCGCGATTCGTTTCTTGAAAAACGCGACGCTGACTGGTCAGAATATCCTTGGCATTTTTGATCTTGCGACTTGTTTTTTGTCGCAATGATCACAACTATTACTTCTAGTCAAGATCCGCGACTCGACCCACTAAGACTTGGCGAGCGGCAACTAACTACCATTGCGCAACGCCGATCAACACTGGCTGCCGGTCGATTTATCGCAGAAGGCGATTTAGTAGTTGCCCGTGCACTCGCAGCCGGATACAAACCAGAAGTTGTGCTTTGTGATTCTGAGCAAGCAAATCGTTTTGCTACGGATATCACAACTTTGGGTGGCCAATGTCTGACGGCTGACATTGATATTCGTCGCGATGCAACTGGTCTTGGTGTGCCACTAAGTGCGCTCGGAGTGTTCTTTCGTCCGACACCGTTAACCCAAGACGAAGTACTGAACACGGCGAAGCGAGTTATCATCGCCGAAGCAATAGATAACCCGAGCAACATTGGCGCGATCGTGCGATGCGCAACTGGTTTGGGGTGGGATGGTTTGATCTGTGATACGACTAGCGCCGACCCGTTATCGCGCCGCGCACTTCGAGTTTCAATGGGTGCCGCATTTAATTTTCAATTCGCACGAAGCAATAACATCGCTGAGACTTTGCAAAATTTGAATCAACGCGGATTCGCAGTGCTTGCTCTGACTCCAAATAGCTTGGCCACCGATTTATCTAAAGTTATGCTCGAATCAAATAGACCCCGAGCACTTGTATTCGGCTCTGAGCGTGCGGGTCTTAGCGATGTGGCGTTGGCGAGCGCCAATTATCAAGTGCGAATCGAAATGAACCCTGCGATTGATTCGCTTAATGTTGCAGCCGCAGCAGCGATTGCGTGTTACGCACTGCGCTAACTCGGGCTAACTCGCGTTAGCGCGGATAATCGGCTGAAGAAATTGGTAACCCTGTGTCGTTTCGCAAGTGCTCAGCAGCCTTGACAAAATAATCAGTGAGTTCTTGACGAATTAAATCATCTTCAGACAATTCATCAACTGCAGTCAACATGTGTAAGAGCCATTGATCTCGCTCTGCTGGCCCGATTCGAAACGGCATATGACGCATACGCAATTTAGGGTCACCACGGTTTTCATTGAACATCGGCGGGCCTCCCCAATATTGGGCTAGAAACCAAGTGAGATGTAGCCGAGCCTTCTCTAAATCATTTGGTTCGGCATATAAAACAATTAAAACTGGGTCGACTACGACACCTTGATAAAACCGATCAACAAGTCGTTCAAAGAACGGCAGTCCTCCAACACGCTCAAACAGCGAGTTACTTGAACTCAGGATCTTGCCATTCTGGAAAAATATCTGGCATATCGGTTGACACATTCATCGTGAAATTAGCGGCACGCTTTTCTAGAAAACTAGTCACACCTTCGCGAGCATCGACAGAACTTCCACGCAGCATGATGCCCCGTGACTCTGCGCGATGGGCTTCCATTGGGTGTGATGCGCCGAGCATTCTCCACAACATTTGTCTCGACATCGCAACCGAAACAGGTGCTGTGTTATTCGCAATCTCAGATGCGATCGCACGGGCGGCCAATAACAGATCTTCTGGGGCGTGAACACTTCGCACTAGCCCTGACTCTTTTGCTTCATCTGGGCCAACCATGCGCCCAGTGAAAACCCACTCAGTCGCGCGAGAGATACCTACGACGCGAGGTAGAAACCAAGACGAACAGGCCTCAGTGACGATGCCACGACGAGTAAATACAAAACCAAATTTTGATGCATTGCTAGCCAATCGAATATCCATCGGCAACGTCATCGTCACACCAACACCAACTGCTGGGCCATTGATCGCGCCAATCACGGGTTTTTTGCTATTAAAGATTCGCAACGAAACAAGACCACCGCCATCGCGCGGTACTCCGCGCACGCCTTGCACATCACTGCCACCACGACTGAAAGTTTCGCCACCAGACGAAAGATCTGCACCTGCACAAAAAGCACGGCCGGCGCCAGTAACTATCACCGCTCGAACATCATCATCCGCATCAGTCAAATCAAATGCTGTAATAATTTCGTGCAGCATTTTGTTCGTAAATGCATTTAATTTTTCTGGACGGTTGAGAGTTATCGTCGCAATGTTCTCGCTAACGCTCAGTTCGATTTGCGAAAATGTGTGCTTCTCTGACATGCAATTAGTTAAACATCAAGAAAGCGCGTCGCAGCAATCGCCGAGCCAACAGCACCGACTACTGCACCGATACCCAACAAAATCAGCATCACTGATGTCAAATAGCTACTCGGCACAATCAACGAACTGATCCCAGTGCCTGGTTTGAAGCTTGCAACGCCACTAGACCACGCAGAGTTCAACGCCCACAATCCGCCGCACGATACGACACCGCCGAGCAAGCCTTGCAACAAACCTTCCAACATAAATGGAACACGAATGAACCAGTTTGTTGCGCCAACGAGTTTCATCACTTCGATTTCTCGACGGCGGGCAAACATCGCAGTTCGAATCGTGTTCCAGATCAAACCAACTGCTACGACTAGAAGAACTAGCGACATTACGAGTGTCACAACCCGAATGAAATTTGAAAGAGTTGAGATCACCTGAAACTCGTCTTCTGCCAGAGCTACAGCTTCGACCCCAGGAAGCGTGCGATATTGATCGCTAAGAGAACGAACGAGCGTCGGGTCATCAGACAGAGGTACAACTTTAAATTGTGTCGGAATCGATTCTGGAGTTAAGAGGCTCAGAGTTACTGGGTCGCCCACGAATATTCGTTTGGCTTCTTCGTAGCTTTCGGTTTTGTTGAGATATTTTAATTTGCTGACA
Source organism: Actinomycetota bacterium (assembly GCA_037142305.1). Taxonomy (GTDB): domain Bacteria; phylum Actinomycetota; class Acidimicrobiia; order Acidimicrobiales; family Ilumatobacteraceae; genus BACL27. Next base: position 11,929 of record JBAXAW010000006.1, on the reverse strand, counting down.
TCAATAATTGTCGGCGACGCTCTGAGCACTGAATCAATCAAAGTAATTTGCTCTGCGGAAGCGTCGCTTCGAACAAACACAATCATCTCTACATCGCCGCGCCACTGAACCAGCAAATTCTCGAATGCTCTTTGAATTAAAAAAGTAGTGCCGACAAGTAGTAGCGAGACCGCAGACGTCAAAATAGCTGCAGCAGTAAGAGTTAGATTGCGTCTAAAACTCGCCCACGTTTCGCGAATTGCATAGCCGATTCGTGAAAACATTTATTCGTATACTCCGCGCTCTTGGTCACGCACGATTACACCGTTATCGAGTTGAATAACTCGTCGTCGCATTGCATTAACAACTCTGTGATCATGGGTCGCCATTACTACTGTCGTGCCGGTTTCGTTGATCTCGTTTAGTAAACCCATAATGCCTTCACTCGTTGTCGGGTCAAGGTTGCCGGTCGGCTCATCAGCCAACAAAATCAAGGGACGATTGACGAATGCCCGCGCAATCGAAACTCGCTGTTGCTCGCCACCCGATAACTGTTCTGGAAACCTCTCGCGCTTACCTGCCAAACCGACGAGATCTAAAACAAGCGGTACTTGGCGTTCAATAACATGGCGCGGTTTTCCGATCACCTCAAGGGCGAACGCAACATTTTCAAAGACTGTCTTGTTTAGCAAGAGTTTGTAATCTTGGAACACGTTGCCCAAGGTTCGTCGCAAATATGGAACACGCGATGCTGGCATCTCATTAATATTTCTGCCAGCAACCCACACATCGCCATGCTCTGGTTGCTCTTGACGGTTCATCAATCTCAACAATGTTGATTTGCCCGAACCAGATGGCCCAACCATGAAGACGAACTCACCCTTTGGGATATCAAACGACGCTTCCCTTACAGCAACGGTATCTTTGCCATAAATTTTCGTCACGTTATCTAGACGAATCATTGCACCAAACTTACCATTTTGCGACAGCCAAAACGATTAGGTCTCTACCTAGCATCGTCAAGTATCTCTTTGTCAGAACGGCGCCAACGTAAGTAGCCCTCCATAAATTGATCAAGTTCACCATCCAAAACTGCGGTGACATTGCCGGTTTCAACATTGGTTCGAAGATCTTTAACCATTTGGTATGGCTGCAAAACATAAGAGCGAATTTGGCTTCCCCAACCAACTTGCGCTTGCTTGCCCGCGATTTGTGAAAGTTCTGCGGCACGCTCTTCTTCGTCTTGTGCGATGATCATCGCCTTAAGTCGCTTTAATGCGCTCTCACGATTTTGTAATTGACTTCGCTCTTGCTGTGAAGAAGCAACAAGTCCAGTTGGCTCGTGAATTAATCGAACTGCCGAAGAAGTTTTATTAACGTGCTGACCGCCAGCACCAGAAGCACGAAATACTTCCATCCGGATATCGCTTTCATTTATTTCAAGTTCTGCTTGATCTAAAATCGGCCAAATCTGCACGAGAGCGAAACTCGTTTGCCGCCTGCCTTGATTGTCAAATGGACTAATTCGCACGAGTCGATGCGTGCCGCGTTCACTTGTTAAAAGACCATATACATATCTTCCGCGAATCGTCACATCTGCCGACAGAATGCCCGCTTCAGTGCCGATCGAAATGTCACCGATTTCAAAACCAAAACTTTTTAACTCAGCCCATCTGCGATACATTCGCAGCAACATTTCACTCCAGTCTTGGGCGTCAACGCCACCATCTTTGGCATTGATTTGCAAAATCGCATCGCAGCCATCATGCTCGCCGGTAAACATGCTGCGCATTTCAAGTAGGTCGAGTTTCGAGCGACACGCAGACACACCACTGTCTAGTTCTGGCTCTTGCGAAGCGTCATCTGCGTCGCGGGCAAGTTCGTGCAACACAAACAAGTCATCGAGCGTGTTCGATAATTGATCAAACTCGTCTAAATCTGACTTAACCGCAACATATTGCGAGTTAATTTTTTTCGCATGTTCTTGATCGTTCCACAAGTCTGGTTTTGCAACTTCAACTTCTAACTCAATCAATAATCCGCGCGAGGTTTCTACATTGAGATATTTTGCGGCTTCACCTACACGTTTACGAAGTTCGCCCAGGTCTGTGGAGAAATCTTTCATGTGCGATGTTGCTAGAGATTTTAATTGGCGTTACTTCGCGTTAATTAGCGCGGCCGTGACACATCTTGTATTTTTTACCTGAGCCACAGGGGCATGGCGAGTTGCGCGGAGTTTTTGACCAGTCGGGTGCGCCGAAGACACTCGAACTTGAGTTGGTTTTAGAACTTGGGGCTGGCTTGTCATCAATATTTTCGTCAGATGTTTGCTGAATATTGCTGAGTGTGCTTGACGGTGAACTGTCATTAACAACTTGAACATGCATCACATATTTGACAAAGTCTTGCGCAATGCCCTTCATCAAAGTACCGAACATCTCGAAACCTTCGCGTTGCCATTCGATAAGCGGATCTTTTTGACCGACTGCGCGTAAGTTGATGCCTTCTTGGAGATAATCCATCTCTTCTAGGTGCTCTCGCCAACGCTGGTCAATGATTCGCAACATCACTTGACGTTCAACTTCTCGCATCACAGACTCGCCCATTTCGATCTCGCGCTGTGCATAGAAACCACTTGCATCTGCCATCACGAGGTCGTACATCTCATCTGTCGAATCGCAACTCGCAAGATTTGCCGCGGCGATTTTTGTTGGCCAGAAAGTCACGAGTTCGAGAGCCAGACCAGCTACATCCCATTCGTCGTCAACTTCGGCTACACAATGCGCTTCAATCAATGCATCAACGGCCTCAGCCAAATACTCCATGGCAGCCGCTTTGAGATCGAGCCCTTGCAAAATCTGATCTCGGCGCTGATAAATAACTTTGCGCTGCTCGTTCATCACTTCGTCGTATTTCAAAACATTTTTGCGAACTTCACCATTTCGTTGCTCAACAGTTGTTTGCGCACGCTCAATTGCCTTCGTTACCATTTTCGCTTCAATTGCTTCGTCGTCGGGTAATGCGCGACCCATGACCCAAGACAATGCACCGGTTGCGAATAGCCGCATCAACTCATCATCAAGACTCAGATAAAAGCGGCTCTCGCCAAGATCGCCTTGACGACCAGAACGACCGCGTAACTGATTATCGATTCGACGACTCTCATGGCGCTCAGTGCCTAATACATATAAGCCGCCAAGTGCGCGAACCTGGTCGCCTTCAATTTTGCACTTTTCGATATATTTTTCAAGCAACTCGTGGTATCGCTGCTGGGCTTTATCACGAGCGGTTATAAAATCTGGCGGCATCATTTCAAGTGCAACTGGCAATGCAAACTCGTCAAGCAAAGTTTCTGGGCTGTGCCCCTCTTTTAGAACATCTTGACGCGCAAGACCATCGGGGTTTCCGCCAAGCAAAATATCAACACCACGACCTGCCATATTCGTCGCCACAGTTATCGCACCAAGTCGACCAGCCTGAGTTACGACCATCGCTTCGCGCGTATGTTGCTTGGCGTTCAAAACTTCGTGCGGAATACCGCGCTGCTGTAACTTGTGCGATAACTGCTCACTTTTTTCAACGCTGATTGTGCCGACTAGAACTGGTTGACCTTTGGCGTGCCGTTCTTCAAGGTCTTTTACGACGGCCTCAAATTTCGCGACTTCGGTTTTAAAAATTAAATCTGCTTGGTCAGTACGAACCATTTCGCGATTCGTCGGAATCGGCACAACTTGCAGGTGGTAAGTGTTCATCAACTCTGCAGCCTCAGTTTGTGCAGTACCCGTCATTCCAGAAAGTTTTTCGTACATTCTGAAATAATTTTGCAAAGTGATCGTCGCCAAAGTTTGATTCTCTTCTTTAATTTTTACGCCTTCTTTGGCCTCAACTGCCTGGTGAATACCTTCGCTCCATCGACGACCTTCGAGAATTCGACCAGTGAACTCATCAACAATTTTGATTTCGCCATCTTGAATGATGTAGTCCTTGTCACGATGGTAAAGCACTGAGGCTTTAAGCGCGACCTGCAACTGATGCACAAAGTTTTGCTGAACTTCGTCGTAGAGATTGTCGATGCCAAGTTGTTTCTCAACTTTTTCAATGCCAATCTCGGTCGGCACAACAATTCGTTTATCTTCTTCAACGTCGTAATCAACATCGCGAACCATCGTGCGCACGATTGACGCAAATCGGTAATACAACTTCGCCGCGTCAGCAACACGTCCAGAAATAATTAGCGGCGTGCGTGCTTCGTCAATAAGAATTGAGTCAACTTCGTCAACGATTGCAAAACTAAAACCTCGTTGAACTTTTTCGTCTAGAGTGCCCGCCATATTGTCACGCAAATAGTCAAAACCAAATTCGTTGTTTGTACCGAAAGTTATATCCGCGGAATAATCCGCACGCTTCTCGGTCGAACTTGATCGTCTTCCAGAGATGACAAGGCCAACTGACAAACCAAGCCAACGGTGTATTTGTCCCATCCACTCGGCATCTCGTTGAGCCAAATAGTCATTCGTTGTAATTTGATGAACACCTTTACCCGAGAGTCCATTTAGATAAGCCGGCAGAGTTGAAACAAGAGTTTTACCTTCACCCGTTTTCATTTCGGCAACCCAGCCTGCATGCAACGCAGCACCACCCATAAGTTGAACGTCGTAATGTCGCTGCCCAATAACGCGAGTGGCTGCCTCGCGCACCACGGCAAAAGACTCGATCAACAAATCTTCAAGCGTTTCGCCTCGGTCAAGCCGAGACTTGAACTCGCCCGTCTTACCTCGTAATTCTGCTTCGCTCATTGCCGACATTTGTGCCGCCAGGGCATTGATATCGGGCACGATTTCGGCTAGGGCCTTGACCTTCTTGCCTTCGCCAGCTCGCAGGACTCGATCGAGGATTGCCATAAGACAGTAGATGCTACCGCAGCGCAGATAACCAGTTCGGCCCCACCTTCGTAAAGTGCTTGCGACGCACGCCTGAGTGTTGTGCCAGTTGTAACAACGTCGTCAATCACGACGACACATTGATTATTTATTGGACGAGATATAAACCGTGGCCCAATTAGTCGCTGTTGTCGGGTTCGACCAGTCTGCGGTTGATCAGTCAGACGGCGCAGTACCCCTCGACATGGAACCTTTAACTCTTTGGCGACAAATCGCGCAAGTATTTCAGCGTGGTCATGCCCGCGCTCTAACTTTCGGCGGGCAGTTGTTGGTGCCCAAGCAATCAAATCAATTTTTTGATGAGAAATTACTGTCTCTTGAACTATTCGTTCTGCGAGCGCGGCGCCAAGCACCGCCACCGACGATCTCATGTTGCGATATTTCATGCTCAGTATCATCTGGCGAACAACTTTGCTGTAGCCGAATGCGACTATTACTTTCGGGCTAACATTAGAGCGAGCTTCATTACGAGCCTCATTATTATTAGCTTCATTACTAAAACTGTGAAACTTTGGCGAACTAACTGAACTTTCAATTTGCAATATTTGTGCTACACAATTTTTGCAAACTGATGAAGAAACTTGTCGGCACCCAGGACAAGTCGTGCCAAACACTCTGCCAGCGAAATCTGTGAAGCTACTTCTTGAAATTGTGATCATCGCCATAAAGTGAAATTATGCCCACAGGGTGTCGCGCGCCAGTTAGCGAGTATCCTGCAACGGTGCAAGGTTTAGAGTCTCTTAAGTTTCGTGATCGGCTTGGACGTCGACTTGTTCGTTGTGTACTCGGCCTGTCGCTATTTAGTATTGGCATCTCACTGCAGATGAACGCCAATATTGGTGCACCACCATGGGATGTGTTTCATCAAGGCATCGCCAAACACACTGACATCTCAATTGGCAAAATTATTGTAATCACCGGTTTTTTGTTGCTGTTACTTTGGATTCCGCTGAAGCAAAAACCTGGTATTGGCACAATTCTTAATGCGCTTGAAATTGGATTGATCGCCGATATCGCACTTGGGATAATTCCTCAACCGTCAAATATCTTGATTCGAGTTCCGATGGCATTGTTTGGCATCGTTGTCGTCGCAATTGGATCAGGTCTCTACATCGGCAGCGCACTCGGACCTGGGCCACGCGACGGTTTAATGACCGGCCTCGCCAAACGTGGCATTCCAATTCGCAAGGGACGAACAGCCGTTGAAGTTATTGTGCTGATTACCGGCTGGCGACTGGGTGGTCAAGTTGGTATCGCAACTTTCGCATTCGCTTTTGGCGTAGGGCCACTAGTGCATTTTTTCTTACCACGCTTAGCGGTAAGAAAAAATGCTGTTTAAATAGCGGTAACGCTCGTCAACTAGTAGCGGTAACGCTCGTTAGCTAATAGCGATATCGCTCTGTTTTAAACGGACCACTTGGCTCAATGCCAAGATATTCAGATTGCTCATCTGAAAGTTTTGTCAAAATTGCACCAAGTGCATCTAAATGCAATGACGCAACTTTCTCGTCAAGATGTTTTGGCAATACATAAACACCCAGTGGATAATTTTTGGTGTTATTGAACAATTCGATTTGCGCAATAACTTGATTCGTAAACGAACAACTCATCACAAAACTCGGGTGTCCAGTTGCGCAGCCAAGGTTCACAAGGCGTCCTTCGGCAAGAACAATTACGGCGTGACCATCGGCGAATGTCCAAAGATCTGTGCCAGTTTTTAATTCATCGCGAGTTGCACCACTGCGTGACAGTCCTGCCATATCAATTTCGTTATCAAAGTGACCGATGTTGCAAACAATCGCATTGTGCTTCATTTTTGCCATGTGCTCTGCGGTAACAATTGCTTCGTTGCCAGTTGCTGTCACAAAAATATCTGCAACACCAACAACATTTTCAAGAGTGTTCACTATGTAACCCTCCATCGCCGCCTGCAATGCGTTAATCGGGTCAATCTCGGTTACTACAACTCGAGCACCTTGACCACGAAGGCTTTGCGCACATCCCTTACCGACGTCGCCGTATCCGCAAACAACTGCCATCTTGCCAGCAATCATCACGTCGGTCGCGCGATTAAGTGCGTCGATCAACGAGTGTCGGCAACCATAGAGATTGTCGAACTTACTTTTCGTGACGCTGTCGTTGACATTGATCGCCGGAAACAAAAGTTCTTTGTCTTGCGCCATTTTGTAAAGTCGCTTAACACCAGTTGTTGTTTCTTCGGTGACGCCTTTGATAAGTTTTGCCATCTTCGTCCAACGATTCGGACTTGTCTTTAATCCGCGTTGCAGCAAACCAAGAACGATTGCAAGTTCAGGATTAGACGCCGTCGTCGGATCAGGAACCGCGCCAGCCTTTTCGTATTCAACACCCTTGTGCAGCAACATCGTCGCGTCACCGCCATCGTCAAGAATCATGTTCGGGCCATCGCCGTCGGGCCATGTCATCATCTGATCAGTCGCCCACCAATACTCTTCAAGGGTCTCACCCTTCCACGCATACACTGGCACGCCTTGCGGGTTTTCCGCTGTTCCATTTGGGCCAACAACAACTGCGGCGGCTGCGTGATCTTGTGTCGAGAAAATATTGCAACTTGCCCAACGCACTTCTGCGCCAAGTTGAACAAGCGTTTCGATCAAAACTGCAGTTTGAATCGTCATGTGCAGCGAGCCAGAAATGCGTGCGCCCTTGAGCGGCTTTGAAGCACCGAACTCTTTACGCAATGACCGCAAGCCTGGCATCTCATGCTCGGCAAGATGAATTTCTTTGCGACCAAACGGCGCCATTGAAAGGTCGGCAACGCGGTAATCTTTTCGTTCAGCAAAACTTGACGATGACATTTTTACTCCAGTTTATTTTTTGTTTTATTTGTTTTATTTTATTTTATGTTTAATTCGTATTAATTAGAAAGTTGGCTTAAGACCAAGTTGCTTAGCCTTGTCGGCAAGTCGCTCATGCTCAAGTTGATTCACAGTTTTTGCTTCATCAACCAGCATTACTGGAATGCCATTACGAATTTCGTAACGCATCTGCAAACGCGGGTTATAGAGAAACTGTTCATCCTCGTAATAGATCAAACTTCCTTTATCTTTTGGACATGCCAAAATTTCAAGCAACCGAGGGTTCAACGAAAATTCACTGATACTCACGGCTAAGACGATAACACTTTCGACACTTATGCCGTAATCAACATCAATAACTCGGCTACATGTTCGTCACACTCTTCGCGCGTCGCAGCCTCAAGATTCAATCGCAACAACGGCTCTGTATTCGAAGACCGCACGTTAAACCACCACGATCCACAATCAACCGTCAGCCCATCAAGATGATCTTGTGGATAAGACGCGAACTGCTTAGTCACTCGTTCTATAACTACCGAAATATCTTTGACTTGCGTATTAATTTCGCCACTACCTGCGTACTTCTCGAATGGTGCCCGCAACTCTGAGAGCGTTTTACCTGTTCGACTCATTTCGCCAAGTACGACCATTGTCGCAATCAGACCGCTATCGGCTCGATAGTTATCGGCAAAGTAATAATGCCCCGAATGCTCACCCGCAAAAACTGCGCCCGTTTGAGCCATCACTTGCTTCATATAACTGTGGCCATTTTTGGTGCGAATTGGTTTGCCACCCATCTGGGTAATCGTCTCAGGCACGATTCGTGAACAAATTAAGTTGTACAAAATTGTTGCGTTTGGATTTTCGCGCAAAAAAACCGATGCCAGCAACGCTGTTGTCGTGCTACCCGAAACACTTCTGCCCAATTCATCCACCAAAAAAACACGGTCGGCATCGCCGTCAAATGCCAAACCCACATCAAACTTGCCTGAGATCACTCGCGCCTGAAGGTCGCGCTGGTTGGCTGGCTGAATTGGGTCGGCAGGATGATTCGGAAATGTGCCGTCGAGTTCGCCGTACATCACCTCGAGTTCAAATTCGCTGAGGCGATCGAACACGGCCGGAGCAACAAGACCACCCATCCCATTAGCGGTATCGGCGACAATTTTTAATTTGCGAAGTGACTTCGTATCAATAAAACTCACGACATGATCAACGAATTCTGCAAGCATATTTTTATGGGTGACTTCACCAAGTTTTTTTGCAACTGCCGGCCCTTTGCCATCTAATACGTCTTGAGCGATCGCCTTCATCTCGCGCAGACCATTATCAATACCAATAGATCGCGCACCCGAAAGGCAACACTTGATGCCGTTATATTGCGCAGGATTATGTGATGCGGTAAACATCGCGCCCGGTGCGTCAAGCACTCCTGAGGCGAAATAAAGCAAGTCAGTACTTGCTAGACCAAGATTGATTACATCAACGCCCTGTTCGGTTAACCCTCTTTGAAATGCTTCAACAAGATCTGGGCCACTCGGGCGCATGTCGTGTGCGACGACGATTATCTTCGCTTCAGAGAATTTTGCGAACGCCACGCCAAGCGCGTGAGTTAAAGTTGCATCAAGCTGGTCGGGCACGGTACCCCGAATGTCATAAGCCTTGACGATTGCTTCTAAGTTTGGCACGACCCGCAATGCTAGTTGATTGCAGCCTCAATAATTCGTGCGTTAAATCGACGTCGCCAGCGCATGAACATAACTGCGATACCGATTGCAGTTAACACGTAGGCAAAAATATCTAACTTCGTATAGCCATAATGTAAACGAACATCTTTCTGCGTTGGCACCACCACCATCATGTTGGGCGCAACACGAAATGGTCCTTTTGCCCCAGAAACTTTCCAATTCGGAAAGTAACTCATCCGCACAAGAATTGGTTGACCGATCTGGTCAACGCTAAATGAAATCGCCGAATCTTCAAGCACAAAATTTGTAACTTTTGTTGGTTTTGTTTCGACTAGATCTATTGCTTTAGTCGGGGTGACAATATCAACTCGCCGACTTGATGCACCCAGCGCGCCATCACGACGACTCAGATCAACAGCCACATCAACTCGTTGCCAAGTGTCTAATCCTTTTTCAACTGGCACCGCTGACCAATCTTCAGGATGCTGAAACCAACTTGTACCAATTTCTAACCAGCGTTCTTTTACATCACCAGTTCGATTATTCACGATCACTGGTTGCACTTTGAGTGGAACAACTAAATCGCTATTGCCAACTTGATAAATAACCCACGGCCCACTTCGTTTCACTTCAACAAGTGCTGCTTGCAGGCTGGCTTGATTAATCGCTTCTTTTGTAAACGCCAAAAAATATTTGACGCCAAGTTCTTGCATATATCGAACACCAAGACCAGCGTCATTATTGTCGTAACGTAACTCGCGAACTGGATTACTGCTTTGCTTTGACATTGCCGCAGAAGTAATGAAGTGATACGGGGTCGTCCCTGACGCTTCGAAATTCAAACCTTCCATCGACCCGATACAACCTTTTGTCCAATGTGGCAACAGCATCAACGACATCGTCGTGCCATATTTATTTAATTCTCCACTACTCTCCCAAAGTGCGCGACCACAACCATGCGCAGTGTCGTTACCTAACGACTTCATTGTTTCGACAAGATCGTGATACTCGGAATAGGCACTCTTGCCTTCGTAGCCGGTGAAGTTCCATCGTGCCCAACCATCGACAAAACCATCGTTTGATGCTTTAGTCGATATCGGACCCCACTTATATTGCATTGTCCCAGCAGAATCTGCAACAAGTTTTCCGAACGGCAGTTCTTGAAATCTAAAACCAATTACGCCGATTACTAGTATCGTCATTGCGGTTGCCCACCACATATTGAACTGAGCAATGTTTCGTAGCGAGACCACAGGCACCACCGACTCATAACTTTCTTTAGCCATTGCATTTTTTGCAACTCGAAGCAACTCAAAGACACGCCATAGACCGACGACGAGTTCATATAGCCCGATCATCATCAGCATGTAGCGAAGCAAATAAAGAAACGGCAACAATCTTGGGTTCCACAACATTCCGATGATTGGTAGACCGTCACGACTCACAAAGACGCCGACTACGAGGGCTGCGCAATAAACGCCCATCCAGATGCCGACTCGATTGCGCCGCAGAATGCAAGCGACGAACCCGACGACTGCAAACAGTGTGATGAAAATATTCCAATAAAGCGGCAATGGGAAAAACATCTTCCAAAACGAGTCGGCAGTACCACTTGGACGAGGCTCGTATTTCATATCTGTCATATACGCATGACTCGTCAAAAACGGAACGACCCAAAAAGCAGACAACAAAATAGCCGTTCCAATAATTAAACATGCCGAATTCAAAATTCGGCGGCCAGCATTTAGCGCCTGCCACAAAATTGCAATCAGTGCAACGCCACCAAAAACAAAAAGCAAAACGATTCCGTGAGATAACGCGCTTAGCGCCAGCACACAAGCCGTGATCATGTGACCACGACCTTCGTTCATCGATCGAATAAACAATCCAAATGCCAGCACCGCGAGTGAAAGAGCTATCGAGAAAGAAAACTCGCCAGCCATTGTCGACGCAATGTTTCCGCCATAGATCGTAAAACTTTCGTCATATAAAAAAACAACCGAAGCCAGGGCCAAAATCTCCGGGATCGGAAATAGCAACCGAGAAAACTTTCCGAATAGCCATGTGCAGACAGGCAAAGTCAAAATGCCGATTACCGCAATCATTTTCAGAGCTACGCCATACGGTGCGATTAAATCAACAACTAGTACCAGCAAAGCCGGGATCAACATATAGAACCGATACATCGGAAAGCCCGCATACCAGTCGTTACTCCATCCATTTAGACGAAAGTGCGGCAACAGAAAATCTCTCAAGAATGCGGGACCATAGACATGAGCACCCATGTCACCACCCGTTGGTGTGTTGTTTGCAAAAATTAATTCTGGCTGCAATGTCAAGAACAGCATCAACGTCAAACCGCCGACAATTAGCGCCGAAATAACCTGCTGATGACTCCAACTTGCGATGCTTTTAATCTTCATTACTTGAAAACTCTACTATTTTTTTAAAGCACTATTTTTAGAGCACTAGTTTTATAGCGCTA
>JBAXAW010000005.1:0-35361 GCA_037142305.1 Actinomycetota bacterium | reverse complement strand
AAGAAATCACATAAGGACTGACATCTTCATGACCGTGAAGTTTCAAATGAACTGGTGTCATCGTCATCACTGCGACCATCGTGACCTGCGAGATCACCATCGATAACAGCGCCACACGCGCGTTTCGAATGCCGCTAATTATGCGTAATGCGGCGCCCAAATTTGGTGTCACAACACCTTTGCCTTGCTGTGAAATAAGTCCACCACTAACTTCAAGCGGATCTGGTCGCAGTCGCACAGCGACATTTGCTAATGCGAACACGAAAAAAAATGAAGACGCAATCCACGGACCGGTGTAATGGCTCCAGCCGAACGTATCTACGCCTATCTGCTCCGCAGGTTTTATCAGGACCGGTCCGAAGACGGCGCCAAAAGTTGAGCCAAACAAAATGTAACTCATCGCCTGACTTCGTTGTTCAGGCGCCGCCAAATCCATCGCTGCGTATCGCGACAACAAATTTGATGCTTGGCCCGAACCATATAGAAAAAGACCCAGCAAGAAAAAGATCAACGAGTTTCGATTTACACCGAAACCTGCGATCAAACCACCAGCGATAGCTAGCGAATAACCGTATTCGAGACCGACACGCCGACCACGCTTGCTCATTACGCGCGCCAATACTTGCGACATGAATGCCGACCCCATCGTGAATGTTGCACTCGACAAGCCACCCCACGGTGTTTGCTGCCCCAAGATGTCTTGAATTACAAACGCGCCGACCGTAACAGCAGCAGACAGAGACGCCGCTGCAACAACTTGCCCTGCTACCAAGACTTGCAGCGTCCGCGCCTGCAGCGCTTCGCGCCCAATGACTTCACTTGCCACTAGTCGATCAATTTCTTTTCTACTAGCAAGTCTCTCATAAACGTTGCTATTCGTTGGTCGCCTTCGGCATTGACATGCATCCAATCAAAATACGGCGACGGCTCTAAGTTGTTCATCACTTCTCTTGCATCACCAAAATTCTCGTATTTCGAAATAATCGGGAGTAACCGCTCATACATATCAGGCATCACAACGCCAAGTTCACCGCCGTACAAGTTGGCCAAAGTTCGATCGTAATCTGTCGAAGGGTTTCGCGTAAAAAGATTTGCCTGCAAAACCGGCACGAATTTTGCCCCCGACTTAGTCGCAAACGAATTAGCTTCATCCATAGCTTTTGTGAACTCAGTTTGTGCCGCCGATTTTGACTTTTCGGAGATATCAATACCACCAAAAACCAACTTTCGGAACAAAAGATCAGCGATGCGCGAGTATTTGCTGATTTTCTGCAAGGCATTACCAACTTCAGGCAATTTTGCGATCAAACCGACTGGCAAATCTCTCTGGGTAAACCCGACACCAGACTCATTAATTCCAATATAAAAAATAACGATGTCATTTTTCGTTAAATTATTAATTGTCTTTAGAACCTTTACACGGTCAGTAGAGGTTGCTGCACTTTTACCATAATTCTTAACGATCATTCCCGAGTCACGATCATTGAGCATTCGCTGAAGTATCGAAGCGTGTGTTAATCGGTCAGGCACTTCGGCACAAAACGTAGTTGAACCGCCAAAAATCAGAATTCGACCTGACCCAGATTTCGGCTGATCACTAGTAGTCCGAAGACCGTCTACTGTCATCGTGGTTTCTGGATAGGGCCATGGTCCTGGCCCATCAGAACGAGAGTTTCGAAAAAGTTCGATGTATTGAAACTGTGACGAAGACTGGGCGCTAGTTAAAAACCTGAAAGGAATTTCAAGAAACAAAAATAATACAGCAAAAACGATCAAATTAATAGAAACTACCTTGCGTAGTTTTTGATTATGGACGATCAGCATTAGCAAAACCAGCCAAATCGTAATAATTAATCGAATTGGTAAATGAATGATTGATGTGCGTTCAATCGCCAATAAGCCGCTGCTGAAGATCAATGCTGACAAACCAGCTACTGGTGTCGACACGCGATAATTTGAAAAATTCACTAATGAAACGAGCAGCACGAATAATGCCGAATAGAAAATCGCACGGTGACTTGACAGACCCGATGCCCAGATCGGCGCCATAGCTATTATCGAAAAAAATATCGGTATTGAAACATTTTTCAATATGACCGAACGAATCGGCGAAACTTTACTTTGATCCACCACTAGAACAGTCTAGAACTCGGGCCAAACAACAAAAGGATTAAAGCGTGTAAACCAAACCGAGACTTAGTTGTGTCGAAGAGGGGACTTGAACCCCTACGCCCTTACGAGCGCCAGCCCCTTAAGCTGGTGCGTCTGCCAATTTCGCCACTCCGACGTGGAATAAAAATCTACCTGAACAAATTCGAAAATTATCTTCTAAGCGAGTAACAAACCGAGTGCTACTACTGTCACTATCCAAGTAAGAGCAAGAACAGTTGTAATTCGGTTTAAATTTCTCTCAGCAGCAGCCGAGCCCAGCGCCGCTCCCCCTCCACCACCAAACATGTCTGAAAGACCCCCACCTTGACCACTGTGCAGAAGCACGCCGACGATCATTGACAACATTGCGATCACATTAATAACAAGCGTGATGTAGGTGACTATATTTCGCACGACAAAATGCTACCTTCAGGACTCAGGAAAATGGCAAGCCGACAATTGACCGCTCGGCCGAATAGTCAGCATCGGCTCTTCTTGCGAGCACATATCTTGTGCCTTCCAGCATCGTGTTCGAAAGCGACATCCCGACGGTGGATTCAGTGGGGACGGCACTTCACCTTCAAGCATCAAACGAGTTCGAGTCCTCTCAATTTTTGGGTCAGTTAGTGGCACTGCCGAAAGCAAGGCTTTCGTGTACGGATGAGTCGGGTTCTCATACACAGTTTCTTGATCACCAATTTCAACAATTTTACCGAGATACATTACTGCGACCCGATCGGCAATATGTCTTACTACAGATAAATCATGTGCAATAAACAGGTAACCGATGCCTAACTTCTTCTGTAAGTCGTCAAACAGATTAATTACGCCAGCCTGAATACTCACGTCGAGTGCAGAAACAGGTTCGTCAAGAATAATCATTGCTGGATTAAGCGCAAGTGCACGCGCAATCCCAATTCGTTGTCGCTGACCACCAGAAAATTCGTGAGGGAAACGCGAAGCGTGATCAGCAGATAGTCCTACGAGTTCAAGAAGCTCAATAATCTTGTCACTATGACTTCCTGGAACCTTCTGCACTATTAGTGGCTCGGCAATTGATGCGCCGACAGTCATTTTCGGATCAAGTGATGCGAAAGGATCTTGAAACACAATCTGCATTTTGCGGCGTAATGCACGGAGTTCTTCGAATTTCATCAAACCAAGATCTTGTCCGTCGAACTCAACTTGCCCCGATGTTGGTTCAACTAGTCGGAGTATGCATCGTCCTACCGTAGTTTTGCCTGAACCCGACTCACCTACCAACCCGAGTGTTTGACCTTTGTCGATTGAAAATGAGACATTCGAAACCGCTTGCACCAGTCGCTTAGCCGACCCCGAACGCTTGGTACGACGAATCTGAAACGTTTTAACGAGGTTGGTAACACGCAGAAGTTCGGTACTCATTGCGTAATCCTAAAATTCGGTAAATCTTGCACGTGTAAACATGCTGTTTGTAGATCTGCGAAAACTTCTAATTCAGGCATAGTTGCTTCGCAGAGTGCATCGGCATATTCGCAACGAGTTCTAAACGCACAACCTGATGGTGGCGAAATCATATTTGGCGGAAAACCAGCAATGGGTGTCAATCGTTCTTTGCCTGGTTGGGGTATAGATCGAAGCAAACCTCGCGTGTAGGGATGACTTGGATGATCGTACAGATCATCGACCAAACCTTGTTCGACATTTCGCCCTGCATACATAACGTCGACTCTGTCTGCGACGCGAGCGATAATACCGAGATCATGTGTGATCAGAACTACCGCGGTTCCCAACTGCTGTTGCACGCGCTTAATAACTTCAAGAATCTGTGCTTGCACAGTTACGTCAAGTGCAGTTGTCGGTTCATCAGCAATTAACAGTTTTGGATTATTAGCAATCGCTATCGCAATGACTACACGTTGGCGCATCCCACCAGAGAATTCATGCGGAAACTGCATTGCACGATCAGCAGGTTGAGGAATACCAACCAAATCGAGAAGTTCAATAGCGCGCGTTGCTGCTTGTTTTTTTGTAAATTCTTGGTGCGACTGCAACATTTCTGAAATCTGCTTTCCAATTCGGTGAACGGGATTAAGCGCAGATAACGGGTCTTGAAAAATCATTGACATCACTCGCCCGCGAACCGAGCGCATTTGCTGAGGTGATTTTCCGATCAGTTCTTCACCATCCAAGACAACAGAGCCAGAGACTCGAGCCCGAGACGAAAGCAAACCCATTGTCGCCAAAAAAGTTACGGACTTTCCTGAACCTGACTCGCCCACGACTCCGAGCACTTCGCCCTTCATCACATCAAGATCGACGCCTCGAACAGCGAGAACCTGGCCAAAAGGAGTATCAAAAGTTACTTGTAAATTGCGAATTTTAAGAATTGGATCAGTCATCACATGCCTCGATCAAGCTGCGTATCAGTTGCATCACGCAATGCATCGCCAATGAAATTGATACTTAGAGAGATAATGACCAATGTGAAACACGGAAACACTGCGAGCCACCAATACCCAGTTTGAACCGCACCTTTAGCTGCACCAACCAAAATACCAAGTGAGGTTGCACCTTGGCCTGCCTGCGGCCCGTAACCAAAAAAAGCAAGCGTTGATTCACCAGTGATTGCACCAACAACCGAAAACGTCAACGAAACCATAATCGGACCAATTGAATTGGGTAACAAGTGCTGTCGGATAATGAACCGTCGACTGGCGCCGACCGCGCGAGCAGCCTCAATGAATTCGCGCTCCTTGAGTGACAACACTTGACCCCGGACGATCCGAGCTACGGACATCCATCCGAAAATGCTGAACAAAATAATAATAAATCGCACTGAATTCATCTCACCAGTAAGCGGTTTGATCCATGAAATGGCGCCGAGCACGTTTCGAACGATAAGCAATGTAACTAGAAATGGAAATGCGAGAAACAAGTCAGTGATTCTCATCACGATGTCGTCAAAACGTCCTCCGCGAAAACCCGCCACCGCACCTACCAATGCACCGATCGTTACTGAAACAATCGCACTCACTAAACCGATCATCAATGAAACTCGAACCCCATAAATGAGACGACTATATAAATCACGCCCAATATCATCAGTTCCTAGCCAAGCTTGAGCACGTGGTGTTAAGAACGAATTCGGTGGCAGCTGGACTGACTGGTTAACTCCGTAGCGCGCAGTAAATGGAGCAAGTATCACGAAAAACGCGAGAATCAACAAAATGAAAAAACTAACAACCGCGGCCTTGTGCGAAATAAACCGACGGAATGCCATCTGCCGTGGCGACAGTGAGATTTTTACTTCACTCAAGGCGAATCCGAGGATCAAGCCAAGCATATGAAATGTCAGCAATGAGATTAAAAATAAGGATTGACAAAACGATGATCACCATCCACGGCATTAATAACGGAAAGTCACCATCACCGAATGATTTTAAGAAATACAAACCCATGCCTGGATACGAAAAGATATTTTCTGTAATTATTAATCCACCAACGATTGCACCAAAATCAATAGCAGCAACAGTAACTATCGGAATTAGTGCATTACGCATTCCATGATTAATTAAAATACGACGTTCGCTGATTCCTTTAGATCTCGCCGTGCGCATGTAATCAGAATTCAACACATCTAGTAAAGATGATCGCAAATAGCGACTGTATGTAGCAACAATCTGAATAGCGACGACAATCGTCGGCAGGGCCATAAATTTCAACATAAGAAACAGATCAAAACCTGTATGCCCTGCGGGATAAACACCAGAAGTTGGAAAGAGACTTGAGCCGAACCAACGCTGCCAATAGACAGCGAACAGAAGTTGCAAGAGCACTGCCGAAATATAAGGCGGGATTGATATTCCCAAAAATGCTCCTGAGTTGATTAACACGTCTCGTCTGCCACCAGGTCGCAGAACTGCTACTAAACCAAGAACAAGCCCAATAATTACTCCGACAACTGTGGCCGCAATTCCAAGACGAAGCGTATTTGCTATCGCATCCTTGAGTGCTGGCCAGACCTCACGGCTGCCCTTGATACTGCGTGGCCAGTTACCTGTCAAAAAGTTGTTGAGCCATCGAAAATAACCCAAAACATAGTTCGGATCTAAACCATTTATATCGATATATTGTCTTATTTTTTCAGGAGTGACGCGAGGGTTTGACCGCTTATAACTCTCAACCGGATTAGTTCCGATTCTGAGCGCTACGTAGACCAAAAATGTAACAATCAACAAAGTTGGAATTGCCCATGCAATACGACGCAATATGTAACGAATCACTTGCTAAGCCTACCGATTAGGCATCTCGCCCATAGAGAAAATTATTTAGATGTTTGCACCGAAACTGAAAACGGTGCGTCGATTTGACACTCTGCCAAATCGACGCACCATTTCGCATCAATAATTAAATTAATGAATTAGAAGTTGACTATTAACTATTAATCTTTACGGTCGCCTCGCCTGTGAGCAGGTTGGTGACTACGTACTTAGCATCATTCGTGGTTGCATATGCACCCGGCATGACTTGAAACGCTGTTGTCCAAACCATCCATGAAGAGTTTGCACACTCTGTGATTGGGTTGAGACACTCTGGCCATTGTTCAGCACCGAGCACAATTTGCCCGTCACCGTCAACGTCTTGCCAAAGGTGAATATTGTTAAATGCCTGATAGTTATTCAGTTCACCTGTCCATGGACCTGCGACCTTATCGGTACGCGCAAACCCTGACTTAGGAAACTGCATTAACGGCAGCATCACATGATCTTTGGCCATCAATGCCAAAGACTGTTTGACCTTGTCTGCTCGAGTTGTTGCATCCGCATCAACATCTGCCGCATACATTAAGTCTGAAGCCTCAGCGTTACACCAGCCATTGTAATTTTGGCCGATGTTCTTATTTGCTTCAGTCGGGACCATGTCACAGACAAATGAACTAGTCAGGTATGAAGGATCTGGTGGTGCTGTACTGATGTACATCGCCATGTCGTAGTCCATTGCCGGGAGCCTCTTTTGGAAGTAGCACGCCGCGTCGCAGTTATCCGCACGCACTTTAAAACCGGCTGCGTTAAGCAACGGAATCAAATATGCCTGAGTGCTCTCGCGACGAGTGTTGCCCGTGTTGATGATCCATCGAATATCTGGAACCTTGCCACTTGGGTCGGCCCAGAAGCCATCTGCACCTTTTGTCCAACCTTTTTCAGTGAGCAAAGTCTCTGCTCCTGTTGGGTCGTAACTATTGGCGAATTCATCGCCTGCGCAATATGGTCCAGGAACCATCGGTCCGCATTGAAGCAATTCTTTTCCACCGAGTGGAATATAGATTTGCTTGAACAATGCATCGCGATCAATTGACATTGAGAATGCTGCACGATAATTCGGGTCTGCAAACGGTCCGCACTTCTGTTGGAAGTAGAAAGCTTCGTAATCGCCACCGTAGTCAATTTGAGACTGAATATTTTCTTGCTTCACAGCATCTTCGATACCTGCATAAAATTGCGGATAGATGAAGTCAACTTCGCCAGCTTTAACCGAAGCAATTTCTGTATCGCTGTCAGCCTTCGGCACCATAACGAATTTCTTCGTTAAAGCCTTGTCGTCGCCCCAATATTTATCGTTCGGCACAAAAACAATTTGGTCAGGGCTCCATGATTTAATTTTGTAAGGACGACCGGAGAATGGAATATTGTCTGCAAAATCCCCCGATATATCCATCGTGTTTTTAACAGCGGCCGCTTTAATCAGTCCGCTGAATAATCCACGCCAAGGTGCATAAACAGCTTTGAGGGTTACAACAACTTGCTTGTCGCTCGAACCTGCATCTACTGCGGTCACTTGGTCATACCCAGAAGTTGAAATCGAACCTGGAGTATTAAGTGATGCTTCCCAAGTTGCCTTGAAATCAGCAGCGGTGATTTGAGAACCATCATCCCAAACTGCAGCCGGATTGATCTCATAAGTAATTGTCATTCCACCAACGTTTGCTGGCTTCGTGTAATCGTAAGTAACTGTTGCGCAGTCATCCAAACTTGTTGGATAACTTGTAACCGCTACTGCCGCTGTCGTATCGCTAGTCGCAGCGTCATCGCTTCCACCACAAGCTGCCCCAATTAAGGAAACAGTAACCAGTGCGATTGCGATACGAGCCACTTTTGTGGTTTTTCTCATTCTCCGACCTCCCCGTCGAATTAGGTCGAGGCCGAATGACCTCTTGACTAATGTCACACTATATTGATTCACTATCAATGCGCGAACTCAGACGCGCATGAGCGCGGCAAGTTAGTCCTTTCGAAGGCGGTATTGGCAAATGCGCGCAAACTCAGCCGAATCTAGGCTTGCACCGCCGACCAACACTCCATCGATATCTGGCTGCGACATAATTTCAGCAATGTTGCTGGCTTTAACACTGCCACCGTATTGCAATCGGACTGCTGTGGCAGCCAAGGGCGACGAAACTTTAGCCACTTCTTCTCGGATAGAACTGATCACTAGTTGTGCGTCTTGGGCAGTGGCAGTTTTGCCGGTTCCGATAGCCCATATCGGTTCGTAGGCAATAACCATTGCTCGAACTTGCTCGACAGAGCGCTTGGTAAGTGCAGCGCGAACTTGTCCGAGAACTTTCTCATGGGTGCGACCTGCTTCACGGTCAGCCAGTGTTTCGCCAACGCACAAAATTGGTGTCATACCATGTTTTTGAATTGCAATTATTTTTGCGGCGACCACTTCATCGGTCTCACCAAAAATTTGACGACGTTCGCTGTGACCGACAATCACATAATTAACATTGAGCTTTGATAAAAACTGTGCTGAGACCTCACCAGTGAATGCACCTGAATCAGATTCGTGACAATGCTGCGCTCCCAGAATAAATCTCAATTCATCAGCGTCTATTAAAGTTTGTGCACTGCGCAAATCTGTGAACGGTGGATGTATCGTTACGTCTACGGCGGCGAAATCATCTTTTGTTAAGAGATACGCGAGTTTTTGAATAGATTGAATTGCCTCGAAGTGATTGTGATTCATCTTCCAGTTACCGCTAATGATTGGTTTTCTGATTTCAGTTGACATTTGGTGCTCCTCGCAACGCGCTTAATCCTGGCAAGTCGCCGAGTTCAAGAAACTCTAGTGATGCGCCACCACCAGTAGAAACGTGATCGACATCATTTTCGAAACCAAACTGCGCCAGCGCTGCCGCCGAGTCACCACCGCCAACAATTGTAAACGCTTTCGTCTCTGACATTGCCTGAGCGATAGTTCGAGTTCCCGCAGCGAATCGTGAATCTTCAAACATCCCCATTGGTCCGTTCCAAAACACACTTCGGGCTCCCATGATTATGTCAGCGAATGCAGCAGCACTTCCTGGACCAATATCTAAACCCTTAGCACCATTAGGTAGGCGGACACCGAATGTTGCAAAATTACCTTCTTTGTCGACTCCGACGATGTCTTCTGGCAAATGAATCTTCAAGCCAGAATCGAGAAGTTTCTTACAAAATGAAATTTGATCCGGCTCACAAAGTGAATCGCCGATTGGCAGCGATTTCGCCGCGAGAAATGTAAAGCACATTCCGCCACCAATCACAAACGAGTCAACAACTTTCGACAATGCTTCAATCACACCAATTTTATCGCTGATTTTTGCTCCGCCCAAAACAGCAACGAGTGGTCGTTTTGGGTTGTTTCGCATTTCACCCAGTACTTCTACTTCGCGTTGCAATAGTCGCCCTGCAGCTGATGGCAATGATTGTGGAGGACCAACTATTGATGCATGAGCTCTGTGCGCTGCACCGAATGCATCATTGACATAAAGGTCTATTCCCTTAATTAGATGTTCAACAAAGGACGAGTCATTTGCTTCTTCGCCCGAGTTAAAACGCAAGTTCTCAAGCAACTCGACACCTGGTGCAAACTCTGATAACCGTTTGCGAATTGGCGCCATCGAATATCTAATATTCACCTTCCCTTTGGGCCGACCAAGGTGACTAGCGCAAACAACTTTCGCACCGCGATCTGTTAGCCAGCTAATAGTTGGCAGCGCAGCACGAATTCGAAAATCGTCGGCAATTACTCGAGCATCATCAGGGCCAGACATGGGCACATTAAAATCGGTGCGCACGAGCACGGTCTTTCCGTGTACATCGCCAAGATCTTCAAGTTGCGGAACCATTTAATTATTTAGTGCTGCCCCGATATACGACGCAATATCTACGAGTCGATTTGAATATCCCCACTCATTGTCGTACCAACCTAAAACTTTGATAAGCGAACCCATGCTCATCGTCAGATCACTATCAAAAACACAACTATGCGGGTTTGTAACTACGTCGCTAGAGACAATCGGGTCGACGCAGTACTCAAGAATATTTTTTAGAGGTCCCGATGCTGCGGCCTTGAATGCGGCATTAATCTCAGCGACCGATGCTGGTTTTTTTAAATTCGCTACAAGATCGGTGATTGAACCCGTCGGCACTGGCACGCGAAGTGAAGTTCCGTCGAGTTTGCCTTTCATTGATTGCATTACAAGACTTGTTGCCCGAGCAGCACCTGTGCTTGTTGGAATTATATTTATTGCAGCCGCACGCGCACGTCGCAGATCACTATGCGGACCATCAACCAATGATTGATCGCCCGTATAGGCATGAATCGTTGTCATCAAACCATTCTCTACACCGAATGCATCATCTAAGACTTTCACCATTGGTACAAAACAATTAGTCGTACAACTGGCATTCGAAACCACTTTGTGTTTTTTTGGATCAAAATCTTGATGATTAACGCCATACACGAAAGTCGCATCAGCGTTAGTCGCTGGTGCAGAAATAATCACACACGGCGCACCCGCGTCTAAGTGGGCCGCGGCTTTGTCGCGATCTGTGAAAAACCCAGTTGATTCAATCACGAGATCTACGCCAAGACTTCCCCAACCCAAATCTTTAGGGTCACGCTTTGAGAGAACTTTAAGAAGTTTGCCGTCAATATTGATACCTTCATCTGTTGGTGAAATTTCGTTTGGCAAGACGCCCAGCACCGAGTCGTACTTAAGTAGATGAGCCATTGTTTTTAGCGAGCCCAGATCATTGACTGCAACTATTTCAATATCTGCACCTGATTGCTGAATAGCCCTGTAAAAATTTCGACCAATTCGTCCAAAACCGTTAATTCCAACTCTTATTGTCATGCCTAAACCTTAGTGCCCCGCGTCGTCTCGCAGAATGTCACGATGGGTAATCCGAGGCTGCTGACCATTTTCAACAAGCCAGCGGGCGATCTGTTCGGCGATAACTACTGACCGATGGTGACCACCCGTGCATCCAATCGCAATAGTCAAATAACTCTTTCCTTCTGCTTTATATGCGGGCAGCAGTAACGACAGCATGTTGTACAACTCGGCAAGAAACTTGTGCGACAGATCTTGAGACATCACGTATGCACTAACGGCAGAATCAAGACCAGTGAGTGGTCGAAGCTTTTCATCCCAATGAGGGTTCGGCAAAAAGCGCACATCAAATACGAGGTCAACGTCCGTCGGTAGACCATGTTTGTACCCAAATGAAACTAGCGACAATTGCATTGTGTCAATCTGCTGATCGCCTGAAAATAGTTCGCCAATTTTTGATTTAAGTTGATGCACGGTCAAATTCGTAGTGTCAATAACTAAATCTGCTTCTCCCTTGACCGGTTCTAGCAACACTCGCTCTTGGGCTATCGCTTGCTCAACGCCCAATTTCTCATCAGCCAAAGGATGCTTGCGACGCGTTGCACCATATCTCTTAACTAATTCGGCTGTCGTCGCATCCAAATACAACAATCGCACGCGGTGAGAACTCTTGCGTAGATTCTTAAGAACATCAATGATTCCGCGTTGCGCCGTCGGTGTGCCGACAACGAGTGCAAGTTTTGAAAGTTTTGATCCGACCGAGGCAATCTCAACAACTTTGTCGATTAGTTCAGTCGGCATATTGTCAACAACAAACCAACCCAAGTCTTCTAAGTCATCGGCGGCCAATGAACGACCAGCACCTGATAGACCAGCAATCAATAAAATATCAGCCATTGATATTTAAGACTATCTAACGTGGCCTAACGAAGAGCTCCAATATCACTGATGAAAGCGTTGGTACACAGCCAATGCGACAGCCTCTGGCAACCAAGTTAAAAGTGCGAGGTCTTCAAGTGTCGCCTGTTTAACCGCAGAGACACTTCCCAATGTCTTAATCAGTTTGGCTGCTCGAGCTGCACCAAGACCATTGATGCCGTCAAGCGAACTTGTCGTCATTGCCTTACCCCTCAACTCGCGATGAAATCTGTTGGCAAAGCGATGCGCCTCGTCACGAATTACCTGCAACATAAATAAGGCATCACTGCCTCGTGGCACTTCAACTGGCTCAGAACTACCAGGAATAAATACTTCCTCAAAGCGTTTTGCGAGTGACGCTACGGGTATTTCATTTTCTAAACCCAATTCGCGAACGACTTGCTCAGCAACACCGAGTTGTCCCTTGCCGCCATCGACTAAAAGCAACTGCGGCGCGTACGAGAACTTACCTGGTCGTTCGCCTCGCTCATTGACTGGTTGATCGCGCTCGGCAATATATGCGGTAAGTCGCCGAGTTAGAACTTCACGCATTGCCGCATAATCATCGTTGCCAGGAACGTTCTTGATTTTGAAACGTCGATATTCACGCTTCATTGGTAAACCATCTTCTAGAACCACCATCGAACCAACATAATTTGTGCCCTGTAGATGAGCCATGTCATAACACTCGATACGCAATGGAGCCTCAGGCAAGTTCAAAAGCTCTTGTAACTCAGTGAGTGCACGCGATCTTGCGGTGTGGTCTGACGCACGGCGCATTCGATGGCGATCGAGTTCTTGGCGAGCATTCTTTGTCACAAGTTCGTGAAGTTCGCGCTTATCACCACGTTGCGGCACACGAATTTCGACCAACGAATCTCGCAACGAACTCAGCCATTGTTGTAGAACCGCCACTTCGTCTGGTTCTACAGGTACGAGCACGATCTTAGGGATACCCAATACGGGCGATTCGTCATACAGTCGTTCAATGATTCGACCTGACAAACCTGCGCTAGTAACTTCTTCAACTTTGTCAACTACGAAACCTTTTCGGCCGACGACTCGGCCTTTACGAACATAGAAAACCTGAACGGCGGCTTCAAACTCATCTTCAGCGACTCCGATGACGTCTAAATCTTCATCACGCTCACCAACCATTTGCTGTCGTTCAAGTGCAAGATTTATTGCTTCACGTTGGTCGCGTAATTTCGCCGCTTTTTCAAACTCTTGAGCTTTTGATGCCGTTGCCATCTCAGTTTCTAAACGTAAACAGACTTCATCACTCTCGCCATCCATGACATCTAGAAAATCCTTGACGTGAGTGGCATAAGTTTCCGCGTTGACATTTCCGACACATGGACCTGAGCATTTCTCAATGTGAAATAGCAAACACGGACGTCCGAGTCGTTCGTGTTGCTTAAATGTGGCGGGTGAACAAGTCCGAACCGGGAACGTCCTGAGTAACAAGTCCAAAGTCTCATGAATCGCCCACGGATGCGGATACGGGCCAAAGTAACGAGTTCCTTTTCGCTTTCGTCCGCGCATAACCATTGCTCGCGGCCACTGCTCATCAATAGTCACAGCCAAAAATGGATAACTCTTGTCATCACGCAATCGAATGTTAAAACGTGGCGCGTACCTGTTAATCAAACTGTGTTCGAGGATTAACGCTTCAATTTCGTTGCGAACTTCAATCCATTCGACAGTCGCTGCCGTGGTGACCATATTCAGAGTCCGCGGATGCAATGTTTCAGCACTTGCAAAATAACTATTCAATCTTGAACGCAGATTATTCGCTTTGCCGACATAGATCACTCGCCCGTGAGCATCTTTAAATTGATACGAGCCAGGCTGATCGGGAATAACTCCGCTGGGTCGTTGCACTTTTGAACCCGACTTATTTTTTCTTAAGAGTAGTTTTACTTGTCTTCACGACTTTGGGGTTCTTTTTAGCAATAGCTGACTTAGAAACTTTCGCTGCTTTTACGATCGGCGTCTTGCTCAATGGTTCTATTTGAAGCATCGATGACAAATAACGACCCGTGTGCGACGCTTCGATAGTTGCAACAACTTCTGGTGAACCCTCTGCCACAACGGTGCCACCACCATTGCCACCCTCAGGACCAAGATCAATAACCCAGTCTGCTGTCTTAATCACATCCAGGTTGTGCTCAATCACCAGTACCGTGTTTCCTTGGTCGACTAGTCGTGCAAGAACAATCAACAATCTGCGAACGTCTTCGAAATGCAACCCAGTTGTTGGTTCGTCGAGCAAATAGATCGTGTGACCAGTGCTGCGTTTTGATAATTCACTTGCAAGTTTTACACGTTGTGCTTCGCCGCCAGACAGTGTTGGCGCAGATTGCCCGAGTCGAACATATCCAAGACCGACATCCACAAATGTTTGCATATGTCTAGAAATTCTTGGTTGGTTGGAGAAGAAATCAACTGCGTCTGAGACTGGCATATCCAGAATGTCGGCAACATTTTTACCTTTAAAAGTGATATCGAGTGTGTCGCGGTTATATCTTGCACCTTTGCAAACTTCGCATGGTACGAAAACATCCGGCAAAAAGTGCATTTCGATCTTGATTGTTCCGTCGCCGCTACATGCTTCACACCGACCGCCCGGAACGTTAAAGCTAAACCGACCAGGCATGTAGCCTCGCACTTTTGCTTCCGGCGTAGAGGCAAATAATTTACGAATGTCATCAAACACGCCCGTATACGTCGCGGGGTTCGATCTCGGCGTACGACCAATCGGAGACTGATCCATATCAATTACTTTGTCGAGGTGCTGTATGCCATCTACGCCTGTGTGACGTCCTGGTGCTTCCTTCGACTTATAAATCTTCTGCATCAACGACGGCAACAAAATATCTCTGATCAGTGTGCTTTTGCCACTACCAGATACTCCGGTGACAGCGACGAAACATCCAAGTGGAATCTTTACGGTCAAGTTTTTTAAATTATGCTCGCGTGCGCCCCTGATCGTAAGAAACTCTTTATTGGGCTCACGGCGCATCGAAGGTATCTCAACACGACGCGCGCCAACTAAATACTGACCGGTTATTGATTCTTTTACCTTTAAGACGCCATTGACGGGTCCGCTGTATACGACTTGTCCGCCATGCTCACCTGCACCCGGCCCAATATCAACTAACCAATCACAAGATCGAATCGTGTCTTCGTCATGTTCAACCACAATGACTGTGTTGCCCAAATCTCTGAGTCGTTGAAGTGTTTCAATTAATCGATGATTATCGCGCTGGTGCAAACCGATACTTGGCTCGTCGAGAACATAAAGTGTGCCGACCAAACCCGAACCTATTTGACTGGCCAACCGAATTCGTTGCGCCTCACCGCCAGCGAGAGTTGCTGCAGCGCGAGACAGAGTTAAATAGTCGAGTCCGACATCTAGGAGAAACCCGAGCCGTGCGTTAATCTCTTTCGTAATTCGTTCAGCAATCATCGTGTCGCGATCTGATAATTCGAAATTAGATAGAAACTTTGCGGACTCGCCGATTGACATACTGCAGACATCAGATATATGTTTGCCATCAACTAGAACTGCTAGTGATGACGGCTTGAGCCGTGCGCCTTTACATTTTGGGCAAGGCACTTCGCGCATGTAACTCTCAAATTGTTCGCGTGCAGAATCACTCTCAGAACTCTCGTGACGCCGTTTGATCCAAGGGATTACGCCCTCATACGATGTGCTGTACTCGCGAGTGCGACCGTACCGGTTGCGATACTTGACCATCATGTTGTCGTCAACACCGTTCATCACGATCTTTTGTGTTTTTGCCGACAATTTTGACCAACTCTTATCAAGGTCAATCTCGAATCGATCTGCTACTGCCTCGAGCATTCGCGTGAAATATTGAGTGTGGGCCGATCTCCACGGCGCGATCGCTCCTTCACTAATACTTAAATTGGGATCCGGCACAACTAGTTCAACATCAACTTCATATTTGGTGCCGAGACCCAAACAAGTTTCGCAAGCACCGAATGGCGAATTGAACGAGAAATTTCTGGGTGCTAGTTCTTCAAAACTGGCGCCGCATTTTGGACACGCCAAGTGCTGGCTAACCGTTATTGGCTCTTCACCCTCGCCCAGGTCTATTTCTGCGACACCATCTGCCAGTCGAAGCGCAGTTTCAAGAGAATCGGTAAGTCTCCGAGTTATTCCATCCTTGCGAACTAATCGGTCAACAATGATGTCGATCTGATGTTGTTCATATTTCGCGAGTCTTTTATCTTTTTTGAGAAACTCACTGATTTCAACGACTTCGCCGTCAACTCGCGCTCGCGAAAAACCTTGTGCCGCGAGTTCTTGAAGCAAGGTGTCATATTCACCTTTTCGACCGCGCACAACCGGCGCCAGAACTTGAAACCTTGTGCCCTCTGGAAACTTCAATATTCGGTCAACTATTTGCTGAGGCGTTTGACGCGAAAGTTTCGTCATATCTTTCGGACAATGTTGAACACCAATTCTCGCATACAGAAGTCGCAAATAGTCATAGACCTCAGTGATCGTTCCGACTGTTGATCTTGGGTTGCGAGATGATGACTTTTGATCGATTGATATGGCTGGCGATAAGCCATCAATCAAATCGACGTCTGGCTTATCCATTTGACCTAAGAATTGACGCGCATACGAGCTCAAAGATTCGACGTAGCGCCTTTGACCCTCGGCGTAAATCGTGTCAAACGCCAAGCTTGATTTACCCGAACCCGACAATCCAGTGAGAACGATCAACTTGTCGCGCGGTAACTCGACGTTGATGTTTTTTAGATTGTGTTCACGCGCACCACGCACTACTATCTGATTTGCCATCACAGGCAGGCTACAAACTGTTAGTGCGCATCTCGTAGCTCGCGCTTTAATTCTTTAACTTCGTCGCGCAAACGGGCCGCATATTCAAATTTCAACTCTTCGGCTGCCTGATTCATTTCTTCTTCAAGAGTCGCAATAAGACGAGCCAATTCGCCATGCGGAAGTGCTCTCAGCTCACGCATGACTTTGTCTCGTTCGTGATCCTTGCGCTTTCCCTTACCCGGATAAGGCGCTCCGTTGGCACCGGCAGACGCAGGGCGAAGAACCGACAATATGTCGCCGATCGCCTTACGCACCGTCTGCGGATTAATTCCGTGTTTGAGGTTGTAAGCAATCTGCAATTCTCGACGTCGAGATGTCTCGGAGATTGCGAAATCCATCGCTGGAGTGCGATTATCGGCGTACATGATCACTTGACCATCAACATTTCGTGCAGCGCGACCGATCATTTGAATGAGAGAAGTTTGGCTTCGTAGAAAGCCTTGTTTATCGGCATCTAGAATTGCGACCAGCGACACTTCTGGAAGGTCAAGACCCTCACGCAACAAGTTGATACCGACCAAGACGTCAAATTCGCCAAGCCGCAGCGCGCGTAAAATTTCAATTCTTTCAATCGTGTCAATGTTTGAATGTAGATAACGAACCCGGAGGCCTTGTTCGATCAAATACTCTGAAAGATCTTCGGCCATCTTTTTCGTCAATGTTGTAACCAAGGTGCGGTCACCTTGTGCAGTTTTGGACCGAATCATCTCGATCAAATCATCTATTTGACCGATTGTTGGTCGAACCATCACCTCTGGGTCAATTAGCCCGGTGGGCCGAACAATCTGCTCGACAATTTGGTCACTTAGAGATAATTCAAATTTGGCCGGCGTTGCCGAGAGAAAAATACATTGGTTCAGTCTCTCCATTGTCTCTTCGAATTGCAGTGGTCGGTTGTCCATTGCTGAGGGCAATCGAAATCCGTGTTCAACTAATGTTTGCTTTCGGCTTCGGTCACCGGCAAACTGGCCATGCAGTTGAGGTATCGCAACATGGCTTTCGTCGATCACAAGCAAAAAATCCTTTGGAAAGTAATCAAGCAACGTGAACGGTGGTTCACCAGATTTTCGACCATCAATGTGCATTGAGTAATTTTCAATTCCGTTGCAATAACCAACTTCTTTCATCATCTCAAGATCAAACATCGTGCGCATTCGTATACGTTGCGCTTCAAGCAATTTGCCTTCGGCTTCGAAAATCTTTAGGCGTTCGGCCAGTTCGATCTCAATCTTGGCCATTGCGATTCGCATTCGCTCTTCACCTGCAACATAGTGAGTCGCTGGAAACACCACAACTTCAGATAAGTCACGCAAAGTCTCACCAGTAACTGGGTCAATGACACTGATTCGTTCGACTGTGTCACCAAACATCTCAAATCGCGTAATCGTCTCTTCATATGCCGGATGAACCTCGATTGTGTCACCACGCACTCGAAAGTTGCCTCTGCCCAATGTGAGATCATTTCTGTCATATTGCAAACCAACAAGACGTGCCAAGATACTTCGCTGGTCATAATCAACACCCACGTGCAGTTCGAGCAAATTGCCGCGGTACTCGCCAGGATCACCCATTCCGTAGATGCAACTAACCGATGCAACAACAATTGTGTCGCGCCGAGTTAATAATGCCGCAGTTGCAGAATGCCGCAACCGATCGATCTCATCGTTAATTGAGGAATCTTTTTCAATGAATGTGTCACTCGACGCAATATAAGCCTCCGGTTGGTAGTAGTCGTAGTAACTAACGAAATACTCAACACGATTATTCGGAAAGAACTCCCGCATCTCTTGAGCGAGTTGGGCCGCCAACGATTTATTCGGAGCCAATATCAATGTCGGCCTTTGCACTTTTTCTATCGTCCACGCGATTGTCGCCGACTTGCCAGAGCC
Source organism: Actinomycetota bacterium (assembly GCA_037142305.1). GTDB lineage: Bacteria > Actinomycetota > Acidimicrobiia > Acidimicrobiales > Ilumatobacteraceae > BACL27. The sequence goes on along the minus strand of JBAXAW010000005.1, from coordinate 16,382 downwards.
CGTGATTCCTAAGAGGGTTTGAAAGCGATCCCCTCGCTCTACGCCCTCAGCGAGTTTCAATATTGCTTCCGGTTGATCACCCGCAGGGGTAAATGGTGACTCGACGACGAATTTGCGCTCGCTCATTTGAGAGATGTGATCCACGACCACGCGGTATCAATTTGTTTCCCTAGATCATCGCGATCACCAGAATTGTCAACTACATGGTCTGCGATAGCAAGTCTTTGCTCACGAGTTGACTGTGCCGATACTCGCGCTTTGGCATCCTCGATCGTCATGTTGCGTTGCGAAACTATGCGCTCTATGGCGATTTGAGGGTCGAGATCTACGACCAATACAGCATCTAGTCCTTCGCGCGGATTCTCGACAAGTAACGGAATATCTAACACGACGATTCTGTCTGTGGCACGATAGCTCTCAACACGCTCATTCATAACCCGTCGAACAACCGGGTGAATCAGAGAATTCAATTTCTCAAGAAGAGCGGCATCCTTAAAAACTTCATTGGCGACAGCAGCACGATTTAGTGAGCCGTCGTTTGCTACAACTTTTTCACCAAACATTTCAACCATCCGAAGAAAGATTTCTGCACCAGGCTGTTGCAATTCTCGGACTATTAAATCTGCGTCAACAATTACCGCGCCACGCTTTTCTAAAAGACGGGATACTTCTGATTTTCCACAACCAATGCCGCCAGTAAGCCCAATGAGAATCATTTGAATCTCACCGTATCTAGACCAGTTTGTTTGACGCTAATTAAAGAGCCTGCGCTCAAGAAATAGTTTGCGTTTGGTTATTGAGGAGTTTCAGTTGCTGGTGCCTCAGCGACTTCGACCGCTGGTGCATCTGTTGAAGCAACCGCATTTGGATCAAAGAACTCAGCCCATGCTGATTCGCGAGTTGAATCGTCTCCACTGACCCAGTTGCCCTGTTCATCAGTCTGAAACTGACCGCGATATTCTTCAGCCAATTCGCCACCCTCTGCAGCTTGCTTAATAGACAAGCTGATTCGACGACGAGCCAGATCAAGATCAATAATCTTCACCCAGAGTTCTTCGCTAGGTGTTACAACTTGTTCTGGTGCCTCAACATGGTGTGTTGACATCTCAGAAATATGCACGAGACCTTCGATGCCATCACCGACTTGAACGAATCCACCGAACGGAACAAGTTTTGTGACTCGTCCGTAGACAAGTTGACCAACCTGGTGGCTTGAGGCGAACTCTTGCCATGGATCTTGTTGAGTTGCTTTAAGCGAAAGACTGATTCGGTCGCGCTCGCGATCGATCTCGAGCACTTTGACAGAAACTTCATCACCGATTTTTACGACTTCACTTGGATTGTCAACATGCTTCCATGACATTTCAGAAACGTGAATCAAACCATCCATGCCACCCAGATCAACGAACGCTCCGAAAGCAACAACACTTGATACGCGACCAGTACGAACTTCGCCGATCGTAAGATTCTCAAGGAAGTCACTTTGAGTGCCCTTTTGGCTCTGCTCTAATAGCGCACGACGCGAGAGAACGACATTATTTCGTTGACGATCAAGTTCAAGAATCTTGGCTGTGATTCGTTGGCCAAGATAAGGCGCAAGATCGCGCACTCGTCGTAACTCAACAAGCGATGCTGGCAAGAAACCACGAAGACCGATGTCAACGATTAATCCGCCCTTGACTGCTTCAATAACTACGCCTTCAACAGTTCCGTCGCTGTTCTTGACCTTTTCAATATCGCCCCACGCGCGCTCATATTGAGCACGTTTTTTGGAGAGAAGTAGTCGACCTTCTTTGTCTTCAAGTGTGAGAATCAAAGTCTCAATCTTCTCGCCTAATTTAACGATTGTATTCGGATCAGCATCTTGCCGAATCGAAAGTTCGCGATTAAGAATTACGCCTTCGGTCTTGTATCCAATCTCAACGAGAACTTCATCTCGGGTAATTCGCACGACAGTGCCGGTGACCAACTTTCCTTCTTTTAGTTCAACCATTGTTTCGTTGATTGAGTCTGCAAACGAAACATCTCGTTCAGTAACTTTTCGAGGAGTGTAATTTCCTTCTGAGTCGAAGGTTCCCATTGCTGGGGAGGTCATTATTATTTGATCGGTTGACACAAGTGTTGCTTTCGGTGGATGGGAGAGGCGGATAGGACGATTTAGCCTACCCGAGCAGCCCTACAATTTGCCGATGCCCACGTGATTTGGCTGTCGGTCTCTAAGATTTGGCCGAAGCCCAGGTATCGCCCCATGCGAGATTGACTTCAAGTGACACCGATAGTTTGGCTGCCGAGCACATCGTGTCACGCACCAGTTTCTCGACGGCAACTTCCTCACTGGCTATGGCTTCCAGAATTACTTCGTCATGAACCTGCAACACGAGTTGCGACTCAAATTTGCCGGCTTCTAGTTCCGCATCGATACGCACAAGTGCGACTTTAAATATGTCGGCGGCAAGACCTTGAATCCCTGAGTTCATTGCTTGACGCTCGCCTATTTGACGAATTCTAAAGTTTGGATTCTGTAGTTCGGGAATCGTTCTTCGACGGCCAAACAATGTTTCCGTGTACCCACGCTTGCGTGCCTCTTCAACTGTTTCATCCATATATTTTTTCACTCGTGGGAACGCCTTGAAATAAGCCTCAAGAATTTCACTGGCTTCACTGACACCGATTGCCAATCGCTGCGCAAGCCCGTAAGCCTCCATTCCGTAAGCCAAACCATATGAGACCATTTTGGCTTTAGACCTCTGTTCACTCGTCACTTTATTTAGCGCAACACCAAACACATTCGCCGCCGTCACATTATGAACGTCAACATTGTTATTGAAGGCTTCAATCAAACCTGGATCATTGGCAAGATGCGCGATACAACGCAACTCGATTTGGTTATAGTCGGCGACCAAAAATCTTGCCTGTCCGCGCGGAACAAATGCAGTTCTAAAAACTTTTCCTTGTTCGCTTCGTATCGGAATATTATGCAGGTTCGGTTGATCGCTACTGAGTCGACCTGTTCGCGCCACGGTTTGATTAAACGTTGCATGAATTCGCTTATCAACGCCAACGCAAGATAGCAATCCTTCTCCGTATGTTGAACGTAGTTTTTCAACTTCGCGATACTCAAGCAAGGGCTCAATGAACTCTGGCCATTGATCTTTGAGTTTCTCTAGAGTTGCCGCATCAGTCGAAGGGCCTGTCTTATTCTTTTTTCCTGGAGTCAGCTTCTTGTCTTCATAGAGAATCTTGCGAAGTTGTAATGGAGAGTTGAGGTTGAACTCTTGCTTGGCAATCTGGTGCAGATGCTTGGTCAGTTTCAGGCATTCGCCAGTCAAACGATCATTAATCGCATTCAACTGTTTGACGTCTACAAGCACACCACGAAACTCCATTTTGGCGAGCACGCGCACAAGTGGATGTTCGATGTCAAAATAAAGCTTGGTCAATTTTTGTTGTTCAAGAGCGTTAATTAACAGATCCGCCACAACACAAACACCTAAAGCATTATTGGCCGCAAGAGCACTGGATGAACTTTCCGAATCTACGGCATCGAAACTCAATTGACCCTCTTGTGTACTCGTAGCAAGTGTGCCAAATACGAGACCTGCGTAGCGTTCAACTACTTGACTGATCTCGTAGCGAGATTCAGATGGGTCAAGCAAATACGCTGCTATCGCTGTATCAAGCGTCATGTGTTTTAGATCAATGTCAAGTTGCAACAAACTTCGCAAGAATGGCTTGATGTTATGACCACGGAATTGCCAATTTCCGAGGAGAAACTTCTTGACAGATGATTCAGTTAAAAGTGGCTTCGTAATCCAACTGACAGCGCTAGTCGTCTTGTCAGTAACGACGGCAATGCCAAGCAAATCAGATCTTCCAGGATCGCCGACCCAAGCTGCGCCAATATCACTGACAGCATTAGTTTTCAAAACTGCAAGCGCCGAGTTTGCATCTTTGCAAATAGAAACGACAGCATTCAACACACCTGCCGATTGATCGTCAGAACTAACTTCAGATCGTGTTTCGTTATTCGCATCAGACACCGATGCTTGCGAGAGATCAATTGGAAAGTGCTTAAGAGCCTCAATAAATCTTGCATTCATCGTGCGAAATTCGAAAGTTGCAAACAGCTTCTTGACGTCATCTACCCGGGGCTTGGGCACCGATTCATGAATATCAATCTCAACTGGAGCATCTCGACGCAAAACCATCAATTTTGCGTTTCGCATCACACGCTCGCGATTTTCTATTAACGCCTGTTTGAGTTTTGGTGTCTGCTCGTCAGCATGATTGAAAATATTCTCAAGTGTTAGATATTTGACGATCAGTTTGGCGGCTGTTTTCTCGCCCACTCCTGGCACGCCATCTAAATTGTCGCTTGGGTCTCCACGTAGCGCCGCATAATCGGCATATTGTTTTGGGGTTACACCTGTTCGTTCGAAAATACCGGCTTCGTCATATAATGCATAATCACTGACGCCGCGCTTGTTGTATAAAACTCTGATATGTGGGTCGCTAACTAACTGATAATTATCGCGGTCACCAGTGACGATAATTAAATCATCGCCAGATTTCTCCGCGCGTTCGGCAATGGTCGCAATTAAGTCGTCGCCTTCAAAGCCAGCAGCGTCAATTGCAACGATGCCCATAGCGTTCAACAATTCGCGTATCAAATCGAGCTGTTGATACAAAATATCCGGTTGTGCTTCGCGTTGCGCCTTATATTCGGGAGCAGCTTCGTGCCTGAATGTTTTTTCTTTTCGATCAAAAACGACAATTATTCCATCTGGTTTGTGATCGCGCAACAGAGTCAACAACATCGAAGTAAATCCGTATACGGAATTGGTTACTTGACCACTAGCGGTAACCATGTCCGTAGGCAACGCAAAAAATGCACGATACGCCAGCGAGTTACCGTCTAGGGCCATTAATTTCATATCTAGAAACTAGTCGTGATTCAAGGTTGGTTTAGATCGATGTCACGCAATTTCAAAAATTTATGGATGTATCTCTCCACTGATGATTCGCTGCGAAATTTCGCCCATTTTGACTCGTTCCGTCATAGCCAATTTTTGAATGTATGTAAACGCATCACTTTCATTCATCGCATATTTATCTAGCAAAATACCTTTAGCGCGGTCAACAAGTTTTCTTATCTCAAGTTGCGCACCAAGTGCAGCCACCTCGCCTGATAGAGCCTGCATCTCGGCGAAACGCGCAATCGCCAACTCAATCGCTGGAACGAGATCTGACTTTTGAAACGGCTTGACAAGATACGCGAGAGCGCCCGCATCACGAGCCTGCTCAATGATCTCTCGTTGGCTGAATGCTGTGAGCATCACAACTGGACAAATTTTCGTTTCCGTGATCAGTTTCGCGGCTTCAAGACCGGTCATGACAGGCATTTTGATATCCAAGATCACGACGTCCGGAATCATTTCTTTGACTAATGCGACTGCTTCGTCACCACGACCACAATCTCCAACTACTTCATAACCTTCTTCTTCTAGAGTCTCACGCAGATCAAGACGGATTATTGCCTCGTCTTCGGCGATCACTATTCGAGTCGTCATCTAATTATTCGCATCTCAATTAGCAAGTTTGTCAAGCAACTGATCTTGATGCATCTGATGATCGGAAATTGATTTTACTAAATGGTCGTGATGACGTTGAATTACTTCGAGATGCCGCTGTGCTTCATGATGCTCAAGTGCAGCATTTGGGGTTTCACTAACCATCGCCCTAACTTCTTTATCGCGCGCGTCATCTGAGATAAATTCAAGTTGGTCATTTGTTATCCGCAATTCGTCTTGCAACTCGCGGATAGTCTGCGTTCCTCGTCGTAGTCGTCTTTCAACGAAACGATCAGTGAAATTATGCGCAGTCATATATATAAGTGTATTGAGAGAGAATTGCCGCAAAGTGCCCGAGATGGGAGTCGAACCCACACACCCTTTCAGATAACGGATTTTGAGTCCGTCGCGTCTGCCATTCCGCCACCCGGGCTTGCGCGTATATCGTACAGATTTTTACTCAATTCACTAGCCGTTTTATTAGGTACAGGCGGCGCACATCAGGTTCACAGCACAGACCTGATTTGCTTCTACGATGTAGAAGACAATGCTTGCATTTACCTTTCCCGGTCAAGGGTCTCAGCGGCCTGGTATGGGGCAACCTTGGGTTGGTCATGAAAGTTGGGAACTCGTTGATGAAGCGTCAGAAATTGCAGGACGCGATATTGGTGAACTGTTGCTCAGTGCCGATGCTGAAACTTTAAAAGATACCCGCAACGCACAACTCACAACATTTGTATCCAGTCTGATGGTGCTTGACGCTGTTGAACGTCTTGGCTTTGAACCAAGTCTTTGCGCTGGGCATTCGCTCGGCGAATATACCGCTTTAACGGCCAACGGTGCCCTCGGCTTTGATGATGGGGTTCGACTCGTGATTGAACGGGCTGCAGCAATGCATGAAGTCGGCCAAGTATCGCCAGGAGTAATGGCTGCTGTACTCGGTCTCGAAGACGAAGATGTCGAAACTGCATGTCGTCGTGCTGATAGCGATGTTTGGATTGCAAATTTCAATGCGCCCGGTCAAGTTGTGATCGCTGGTTCTGCTGAAGGTGTCGAACTCGCTAGTGACCACGCCAAACAAATGGGCGCAAAACGGATAATGTCGTTGCCCGTATCCGGCGCGTTTCACACACCGTTCATGAGTGGCGCGCGCGATCGGTTGCGCGAAGCAATTGCAGCCGCAAAACCTCGCGATAGTGATGTGCCGATCGTTTCAAATGTCGATGCCAAGGCACACAATCTCGGCGAAGAGTGGTCAACACTTTTGTCTGCACAATTATCAAACCCTGTTCGTTGGAGGCAATGTCTGTTGACGATGTCAGAAAACGGTATTCGCAATTTTGTCGAACTCGGACCAGGCGGTGTATTAACAGGTATGGCAAAGCGAACGCTTACAACAGCGCGGACTCTAAGCATTTCGACCCCTGATGAACTTGACAAACTAATCGAATGGATTGGTGAATCTGCAAAGCCCAATCCAACATTGCATGAAGGTGAACATCTTTTCGCTGTTGAGCGACTAGTCGTGAGCCCGACAGCTGGAGTATTCACACCGAAGAATACTCTCCTAGACGGTACGCGGATTAGCGTTGGCGATGTGTTGGGGATGGTAGGAGATCACGAAGTTCGGTCATTATTTGACGGCGTGTTGCAAAATTTCATTAGCGTTGAAGGCGAACGAGTCACTGCGCATCAGCCAATCGCTTGGCTACGGACTATTTAAGATTTACCAATGCCGAAGATTCCGAACTCTGCCGTCAATGGTGTAATCACAGGTTGGGGTCGAGCGTTACCAGAAAAGGTCGTAACGAACGCAGACCTTGCCAAAACACTTGATACTTCTGATGAATGGATAATCGAACGTACCGGTATTGAACGACGACATATTGGCGGCTCGACAGCGAGCCTCTCAATCGAATCTGGGCGCAAAGCAATTGAAATGTCGGGCGTTGACCCGTTAACAATTGACGCGTTGATTCTTTCAACCACTACTCCAGACCGATCAGTGCCTGCGACTAGCGCCGCAGTACAACACGGGCTAGGCCTGAGATGTGGCGCGTTCGATGTGAATGCGGCCTGTTCAGGTTTTGTTTACGCACTTGTCGCAGGTCACGGACTTCTGGCAATCGGATTGAAAAAAGTTTTAGTTATTGGCACCGACACTCTTTCACGAATCACTGATTGGACAGATCGAAACACTGCAATTCTTTTTGCAGATGGATCAGGAGCAGCAGTTCTTGAATCTGTTGAAGGCCCGGGACAGTTACTGGGTTGGGATATTGATGCTGACGGCTCGCTCGAAGATCTTCTTTACGCCGAGATCGGTGGAACATTGCAAATGGAAGGCAAAGAAGTATTTCGCCGTGCTGTGCGAATCATGGTTGATTCCGCAGAAAAATCTATAGCGGCCGCAGGATTGACGACAGACGACATCACACTCGTCGCGCCACACCAGGCCAACATTCGCATCATAGAAGCAGCGTGCAAGCGATTAAATATTTCAATGAGTAAAGTCTCATGGGTCGGCAACGAGACTGGCAACACATCTTCGGCTTCGATCCCACTTGCATTATTTGAGGCTGCTGATACGAATCGTCTTAAGACGGGCGACAATATATTGCTAGTTGGTTTTGGTGCGGGGATGACTGCTGCCAGTGCAGTTATAAAATGGAAGTAACCATGAGTCGAGTTGTACTAATCACCGGTGGTTCAAAAGGAATCGGACTCGCATGTGCGCAACATTTTGCAAGCCTTGGTGACAAAGTCGCAATTACTTACAACAGCACGAAACCCTCAGACGATTTTTTCTCGGTCAAATGTGACGTGACATCACAGGTCGAAGTTGATGCCGCGTTTTCTGCTGTTGAAGAAAAATTTGGTGCAGTTCAAGTTCTTGTTTCAAATGCGGGCGTAACAAAAGATTTGCTCTTGCTTCGAATGAGTGAGAGCGATTTCACTTCGGTTATTGATGCAAATTTAACTGGCGCGTATCGCGTATGTAAACGCGCTACTCAAGGAATGTTGAGGGCAAGATCTGGTCGAATCATTTTGATGTCGTCAGTCGTCGGTCTACTTGGTTCAGCAGGACAGGCAAACTATGCCGCTTCTAAATCAGGCTTAGTTGGTCTCGCCCGCTCGCTAGCGCGAGAACTTGGGTCGCGTTCAATAACTGTGAATGTCGTCGCACCCGGTCCTGTTGAAACAGATATGACGGCTGCGCTAACTGACGAACAGCGTGCGAAAATGATCGATGCAGTTCCACTTGGCCGTACAGCGACCCCCCAAGAAATTGCTGGCGTAGTTGCATTTCTCGCATCCCAAGATGCTGCTTACATCACGGGCGCAGTAATACCAGTCGATGGCGGATTAGGCATGGGGCACTAGACTTATCGCATGGACCAACAACTATTTGATCGATTCAAGAAATGTGCAATTGATGTTTTGGCAGTTGATGCTGGCAAAGTGACACTTGAGGCAAAATTTAAAGAAGACCTCGGCTCAGACAGTCTTGACCTTGTTGAGTTTGTGATGGCACTCGAAGAAGAGTTCGGTATTTCGGTACCGGAAAGCGATCTTGAAGGTGTCGACACTGTCGGCAAAGCGTTCAATCTCGTTACTTCGAAAGTCTCCTGATTTTCTAAAGCGTTAAATTATGCAAGGAGCGGGCCACCGAGTAGCAATCACTGGCTATGGTGTCATCGCGCCGTGCGGCATCGGTAAGCAGAACTTCTGGAACGGCCTGCTTGGCCCCGGTTTGAGTGGCTCGCATACTGTTGAGATCGAAAATTGGGATGCGACGCCTTACTTTGCTGGCCCAAAAGAAATGCGCCGTGCTGATCGTTGCGAGCAATATGCAATTGCTGCAGCACAAGAAGCACTCGAGCAATCAGGCGCGCTGCCATACGATCGCGCGAGAATCGGCACGATTTTTGGTACCGGTATCGGTGGCTTACGCACTCTAGAAGTTCAAGTTGAAGTTCGAGTTGCAAAGGGCAAAGAACGAGTTTCGCCATTCTTGGTGCCAATGATGATGTCAAATGCGGCAGGTGCAGCAATTTCGATGCGTCACGGTTTTCAAGGTCCTGCCGAAACTATTTGTACAGCGTGTGCCGCTGCCACTCATGCACTTGGTTACGCGGCGCGACAAATTTCGTGGGGCATGTGCGATGCAGTAATTTCAGGCGGTTCAGAATCAGCAGCGACGATCACTGCGGTTGCCGGTTTCGAAAATATGACTGCGTTATCAACAACCATGGTCAGCAAGCCATTTGATGCAACGCGCGATGGTTTTATTTTTGGTGAAGGTGCTGCAGTGTTTGTGTTAGAGCGACTTGATTTAGCAATCAAACGTGGGGTGAAGATTCTTGGAGAAATAGTTGGGGCAGGTAGCAATGCCGATGCCCATCACATCACTGCGCCGTCGCCGGGTGGCGTTGGCGCTGCAGCATGCATGCAACTCGCGCTCACAGATGCTGGTCTATCACCAAATGACATCAAACAAATCAATGCGCATGGCACCTCGACGCCTTTAAATGATGCCGCCGAAGCGCAAGCAGTGGCAAAGATTTTTGGAAAGACTCCTCCGCCGATGACATCGATCAAAGGTGTGACTGGTCATCCTCTTGGTGCCGCTGGCGCTCTTGAAGCGGCCGCAGTATTGCTTTCTTTCGAACATCAATTGATTCCACCGACTGCTAATACAACCGTCGTCGATCCTGAAATGTCAGTTGATGTCGTCGTTGCAGAGGCTCGCGCGTGGAAGCCTGGCCCTACAATTTCAAATAACTTTGGTTTCGGTGGCCACAACGGCTCAATAATTATTTCGCCGTATCAAGAATAATTACTTAAGCGTCAACAATTACAAAAAATAATTCGCATTGACATGCGACTTCGCCGTTAACAGTTGCTTCGCCCGAACCTTTGCCGGCTCTTGCCGACATTCTTGTCAAAGTCATCGACATTTCAAGTGTGTCACCAGGAACCACCTGTCGACGAAACCGTGCTGAATCAATGCCACCAAACAGCGGCAACTTATTGGCGAACCTTGCATCGCTGAGAATCGCAATTGCCCCCACTTGGGCGATCGCCTCACACATCAACACTCCTGGCAATGTTGCTCGCCCCGGAAAGTGCCCACCAAAAAAATTCTCATTGCCAGTTAGCCGCCAAATACCAGTGGCACTCTGACCAGGGTTAAGCGCAGTGATTTGATCTACAAAAAGAAACGGCGCTCGATGCGGAATAACTGAAGTTGGCTCTGGAAACTGGCTCACTACTCCAGAGCCTTTAAGAGATTCTTTGGGGTATCTTTCGGCGAGATTTTGTACCAAGCTTGCTCGATTTTTCCTTTTTCATCAATCAAAAATGCAGAACGGACAATGCCCATATACTCGCGACCGTACATTGATTTCTTTTGCCAGACCTTGAACGACTTGGCAACGACATGTTCTGTGTCAGCCAGCAGTGTAAAACCAAGATCAAATTTCTTATCAAACTTAAGCTGTTTACTTGAGTCATCAGGACTGACACCGACTATTGCTGTTTTGCCAATTAACTTCTGAGCATCTCTCAACAAACAAGATTGCTCAGTGCACCCAGGCGTGTCTGCCTTTGGGTAAAAATAAACCAAAACTTTTTGTTTCGCAAAATCTTTAAGTGTCACTTTTTTCTCGTGCTGGTCAAGTAGCGAAATCGCAGGCGCTTTGTCTCCGACTTTTAACATGTCAATAATTTAGCGGGTCGAAAGACTCTGGCTGTCAAGCGCGAGTCGAACCTCTGCTACATAGTTGCCCACAGCGTCGGGCCCATCATCTAATAGCCGTCGCACCACTGAAGCCCCCTGAATCACGCCATCAGCCACGACACATGCTTGCTGGGCTTGTTGCGCATTTGATACTCCAACGCCGACTAACACTGGCACGTCAGTAATTTTTTTTAACCGTGTCGCCATCGATATTGCGGTTGTTGCCAATTCGGCACGCTCACCAGTAACGCCCAATAAACCAACGGCATAAACAAATCCACGAGCACGCGCTACGACTCGAGGTAACCGCTCGTCAGGCGCAGTCGGGGCCGCGAGCATAATAGTTTCAATGTTGGTTTTATCAGCCGCATCGCACCACTCGCTTGATTCTTCGAGCGGCAGGTCTGGCACAATCGCCGCAACTACACCAGCATCAGATAATGCGTTCGCGAACCGCTCGTGACCCGCGCGAAAAACGGTGTTGTAATAGCACATCACGATCAATGGAATCTGCACATCAACATTTCGAAGTTCGTTAAAAATCGAAGTTGGCGTTGCACCGTCACGCAATGCTTTTTCTGAAGCTTGTTGAATCACCGGACCATCCATAACTGGATCTGAAAACGGGATCCCGATTTCAACTGCGTCAGCGCCATTGGCAGCTGCAGCGCGTATCGCATCGATCCAACCTGTAAGTCCTCCAGTTATATATGGAACGAGAATTTTACGAGAAGATGAACGCGCTTCACGTAGACGCGATTCAAGTGCGCCAAAGTTAGATCGTTCAGTACTCATCAGCCAAGGGATTCGCCCAATATTGACATCATCTGCGCAACATCTTTGTCACCCCGACCTGACAGATTCATGAGAACTGTTTGTCCTTGAATCTTTGGTGACTCTTTTGTGATCCATGCAACAGCATGAGCACATTCAAGTGCTGGAATAATCCCCTCGCTTCGGGCCAGCAATTGAAAACCTGCGATCACTTCATCGTCGGTAACGCTTGGATACTCAGCACGACCGACAGAAGCCAAATATGAATGTTCAGGGCCGACACCTGGATAATCAAGCCCAGCGCTGATTGAGTGAGCCTCTTGAACTTGACCATGTTCATCTTGCATCAAATAACTTTTCATGCCGTGCACAACGCCGGGTACACCGCGACCAACAGCCGCACCACCAGCAGGCTCGACACCGATAAGGCGCGTGTCTGCATCAATAAACCCTGAAAATATACCCATTGCGTTTGAGCCACCACCAACGCACGCCACAACAACATTCGGATCTTGACCATCAAACATCGCATGAAATTGTTGGCGTGCTTCTTTTCCGATAACACTTTGAAATTGACGAACCATAAACGGATAAGGATGTGGACCCATCACTGAGCCGATTGCGTAATAACTTGACTCAACAGTTGCAACCCAATCACGCATTGCTTCGTTGACTGCATCTTTGAGTGTGCGACTACCTGAATTGACAGCCTCAACTTGAGCGCCGAGAAGTTTCATACGAAAAACATTCAATGACTGTCTTTCGACATCGACGGCACCCATGTAAACCTTGCACTCAAGACCCAGTAATGCTGCAGCAGTCGCCGATGCAACGCCGTGCTGACCAGCGCCAGTCTCGGCGATAATTCGTTTTTTACCCATTCGCTTTGCTAGCAATGCTTGGCCGAGTACGCTATTTATTTTGTGTGAGCCGGTGTGATTTAGATCTTCTCGTTTAAGAACTAAACGAATACCAAGTTGCGCACCGAGATTATGACATTCGGTCAAAATCGAAGGACGTCCCGCATACTCACGCAATAAATCATCTAGTTCGGTTCTAAAAACAGTGTCATTCCATGCAGCATCAAAGGATGCCTCTAACTCTTGGCATGCAGGTACGAGAGTTTCAGGTACAAATCGTCCACCAAAGTCACCGAATCTGCCGTCAGGGCCGGGTGTAATTAATTCGCGTGGTACCGATTTAATAGTCATATCTCACAACTTAACTGTTCAACGAGCGAAATTGCCGTGCATTAACTAATTGCTCGTGCATTCGTGATGAAGTCTCGCATCTTCGATCTGTCTTTTATTCCAGGCGAAATCTCAACACCAGAACTAACATCAACACCCCAAGGCGACACCGCTCTGATTGAGTCTGCGACATTGATAACTGTTAATCCACCCGACAAAATAACGTTTACTGTCTTGGGAAGTTGCTTAATTAAAGTCAAGTCATACCCCGTACCAGTGCCTGGATTCGCTGAATCAACCAAAATCATCTTGGTCCCGTAGTTATCAGAACTAGAAGCTTCTGCCGATCCTGCAATTACCGATTTGGCTACCCAGTTAACTTCTGCCATGACCTCTGCGACCTGGGCACTTGATTCTTGACCATGGAGTTGAGCACCTATCAAACCAGATTCGCGCACAGTGTCGATCACATATCGAGAATCTTGATCTCGAAAAACACCAATTGTTAAAATATTCGCAGGTAATTGTTTAACAATTTCTCGCACGGATTTTGCAGAAATTTTTCGCGGCGATTCTGCTAATAGAAATCCCAGAGCGTCTGCTCCTAATGCCACTGCATCTAGCGCATCTTGAGTGTTAGTGATTCCGCAGACTTTAATAAACATCTAGACGAGCAATTCTCGCACGCTATTTGAGATGTCATTAGAAGTCACCAACGACTCGCCAACCAATATTGCGTCATAGCCAGCATCACGCAGACTGCGCGCATCGTCGCGAGTTTTGACACCAGATTCAGCGACTCGAATCACATTTTTTGGCATCATTGCAGCCATACGAACTGCGCGTTGGTGGTCAACCTCAAACGTGTGTAAGTCACGTTGGTTTACGCCGATCAATGTCGCACCATCCTCGATGGCCAATGTAAGTTCTGTTTCATCATGCACTTCGACTAGCGCATCCAAACCCAGGTCGATCGCAAAGTTAAAAAAATCTGCTAGTTCAGTTGGCGTTAACGCTGCAGCAATTAACAGCACACAATCAGCACCCATAATTCGAGCATCACAAATGTCATGCCTTGACACTGTGAAATCTTTGCGCAGTACAGGAAGATTCACCGACGAACGGGCATGCTGCAAGTCGCTAACCGATCCGCCGAAAAAATCTACATCTGTGAGCACTGACAGACAACTAGCGCCACCTTGTTCATAATTTTGAGCAATCGAAGCAGGATCCAAATCGCTTTTAAGCAGACCACGCGAAGGCGAGCGACGTTTAATTTCTGCGATTACTGCGAGATTATCGACTGAATCTTTACGCAACCGAGCAGCAAATCCACGCGGCGCCGGAGTACTCGTCGATTTATTTATTAATGCTTCTAGATCGCGATTATCTGCTTCAGCAAATTCGCGATGCTTGGCGAGAATCTTGTCTAGATACAAGAATTAGATCCCCTTGCCACCAATCGGCGTAAGAAATGACATCTCTGGCGCACCATCGACAAACGGCGCAAGACTTTTAAACCACTTCCTAAAAGCATCGGTACTGTTATGCGCATCGGCACCGGCTTTATCGGCATATAGTTCGTAGAACCAAACCACATTTGCTTCAACGGAGTCGTTGTGGATCGCATAAAAAGTAGTTCCAGGCTCTGATTTTGTATTCTCGACACCTTCTAGAGCAATTTTGGAAAACGCATCTAACTGACCTTCTTTGACTTTCAATTTTACTATTACTGCAATCTGTGACATTTTCTCTCCTTTGTTGGTTGAAATATTCTAATTAGAAACGAAGAATCGTATGAAATTCACTGAGCAACGAATCAATCGCGACTCGATGTTGATTTGTGCTGTCGCGCTCACGAATCGTTACAGATTTATCTTCGAGCGAATCAAAATCAACCGTCACGCAATAAGGAGTGCCTATCTCGTCCTGGCGGCGATATCGACGACCGATTGCTTGAGTTTCGTCAAAGTCGCACATATATCGAGAGCCCAAAAGCATGTGGATCTCTTTAGCAAGAGGCATCAGCGTGTCTTTCTTTGACAACGGCAACACAGCAATTTGATACGGCGCCATTCTTGGGTGCAAGCGCAGCACGGTACGTGGTTCATCGTTCACCACATCTTCGTCGTAAGCCGCTAGTAGAAACGCAGCCATCGTGCGGTTAACACCTGCTGCTGGCTCTACGACAAACGGTACGTACCTTTCGTTTGTCGCCTGATCGAAATATTCAAGTTTTTGTCGCGAGTGTTCGGCGTGCTGTTTTAGGTCGTAGTCAGTGCGTTGTGCAATGCCTTCAAGTTCACCCCAACCCCATGGAAATTTAAATTCGATATCACTCGTACCAGCCGAATAATGCGAGAGTTCATCTTTGGCATGCTCGCGAATTCGCAACATATCGGCCGGAATTCCGTAGTCGATGTACCACTGCATGCGGGTCTGGCACCAATACTCATACCACTTGGTGCTCTCGCTTGGCGGAACAAAAAACTCAAGTTCCATTTGTTCAAATTCGCGTGTGCGAAAAATAAAATTACCAGGCGTAATCTCATTACGAAAACTTTTACCAACTTGGGCTATGCCAAATGGGGGTTTTTTACGACTTGTTTGTAACACATTTGCAAAATTAACGAACATTCCCTGAGCAGTTTCGGGACGCAAATAAACAGTGGCGCCTTCACCTTCAACAGGCCCTGCTTGGGTCTGAAACATCAGATTGAAAGCTCGGGCTGGTGTAAAGACACATGCCTTTTTTGATTCAGGGCATTCGCGATCTTCTAGTTGATCTTCGCGAAAGCGCCGTTTGCAAACTGTGCAATCAACTAATGGATCACTGAAATTGCTTAGGTGACCGCTGGCTTCGAATACTTGTGGTGCGCCAAGGATTGCGGCGTCAATCAGTACTACGTCGTCACGCTGCTGCACATTAGATCTGATCCACGCATCTTTTACATTTCGTAACATCAGTGAACCAAGCGGGCCGTAATCGTACGAGGATCTAAATCCGCCATAAATTTCACCGCTCGGATAAACGAATCCTCGGCGCTTACAAAGGCTGACTATTTGGTCGAGATCTTTCGCTGGCACGCGTTAAGGCTATTACAT
>JBAXAW010000004.1:0-40558 GCA_037142305.1 Actinomycetota bacterium | reverse complement strand
GGGGCAATTCATAACCCGAAGTTTCCTGAGTCGTACGACGAGTGGAGTCGTGAGCTGCGCCGGTTTCGACCAACAGATGCTGCTCGAAGATTTGCGCCACGACCGTTATTGCTGCTGCATGGCGACGATGATGAGAGTGTGCCGACAGCAGATTCTCGAGTTCTCGCTGAAGCGCACGGCTCAGCAGATTTGCAAATTATTCCCGGCGCTGGTCACAGACTTCGGCATGACCCGCGAGCAATCGCAGTTTTGCTCGGATGGCTTGATCGACAACGATCAAACATGCCGATCTAGTTTCTAGCGATACCCGTTTGGGTGAGTGCTGTGCCAGTTATATGCCGATTCAATAATGCTTCGAAGATCATGAGTTGGTTGCCAATTTAAAACTTTGCGCGCCAAAGTCGCATCGGCAAAAACGCTCACTGGGTCACCATCTCGACGTGCGCCAATTGTGTGCGGCACATCTCGTTTTGCAACTTCTGCTGCCATCGCGAGTAACTGTGTAACTGATGTGCCGTTACCTGTGCCGATGTTGCAGGAGATTGTGTTTCCGGTCGACTCTAGATATTCAAGCGCTTTGACATGAGCAACTGCCAAATCTTCAACGTGTATGTAGTCGCGAATGCATGTGCCATCTGGGGTTGCGTAGTCATTGCCGAAAACTTCAAATTTGAATTTGTCATCAAGTAGCGCACGCATTACCCTCGGGATCAAGTTCTGCGAGGTCGTCCAGTCTTCACCGATTTTGTTATCACTGCTCGCACCGGCAGCATTGAAATAGCGCAAACTAACTGAGTTCAGACCAACAGCCGCCAGCGATTTTAAAATATTTTCAACAGCCAATTTAGTTTCAGCGTAAACACTCTCTGGGTTCGTCGATTCGTTTTCGGTAGTTGGTGACGTTTTCGGCGTGCCGTAGACGGATGCCGACGAGGAGAAAACAAATTGATAAACATTTTGCGAGATCAATGTTTCTAGCAATTTTATTGTCGACGCGACGTTGTTCTGCCAATATTTCATCGGATGTGTCATTGATTCGCCAACTGCTTTGTACGCAGCAAAATGCACAACATTTGTAACTTTATATTTACGACAAATTTTTCTGACAAGTTTCTGATCGGCAATATCGCCGACAATTAACTTCGTGCCGAGCACTGCTTGTTTATTTCCCCGTTCAAGGGTGTCAAGTACTACGACATCACGCGAAGCATTTTTCAGCGCACGCACCGTATGTGCACCGATATATCCAGCGCCACCCGTAACAAGAGTTGTCATCTTAATTTCTTCACGATTGGTCGGTCTTGCTTGTCGTGTTCAAGCGCTCGTTGCATTTGTTTAAACCCACGAACTTTTAACAATGTTGCCGCAGAATAAATATCGGCGACGGATCGTGGCTGCTTATCTGAGAAAACACCAGCGAATTTCTGCCATCCACGCGGGCGCACACTAAATCGTTTGCCAAGCAACGCGATAAATATTTGCGCCTTCTCTTCGCCGAATCCGGGCAACTTGCGAAGCCGCTTCATCAATTCTTCGGCATCTGGGACATCTTTCCAAACATTTTCGGCTTTTCCGCCGTGATCTTGCGTCAAAGCGACACAGAGTTGGTGCACTCGAGTCCCCATTGATTTTGGAAATCTATGAATCGCCGGTTTCTCAGAGCAGATTGCAACGAACTCGTCAACATCCGTCGCAGCGATCCGTTTGGCATTCAGGTGCCCAAGACGTTTGCGAATCGTATAAGGCCCAGTAAACGCCCACTCCATCGGCACTTGCTGATCTAGCAGCATGCCAATCATCAGAGCCGTGCCGTCACGATTCAATAACGCGTCAGCATTTTCGATGCCGGTGATATATAAAACTCTGGTCATTGATGAAGCGAGAAAGCAATCTCAGGATCAAGACCGTGCCGCTGAATCGCTTCGCTCACGATTTCTGGTTTGATAACACCTGATTTCGAAAGTTGATGCAGCACGGTAACCACAATATGTGGCGCATCTATCTCGAAGTGTCGACGCAATGCTGCACGAGTGTCACTGCGTCCCATTCCGTCTGTGCCAAGTGGAGTAAATGATCGGCTAGTTATGAATCTTGCGACCTGTTCTGGCACCATCCGCATAAAGTCACTAACCGCAACGATTGGTCCGTCGCCGTTGTTCAATTGCTTTGCCACAACAGATTCACGCGCGGTTTGCGCTGGATGAAGTCGGTTCCATCTCTCAATTTCGAGTGCTTCTTCGCGCAGAGTCTTATAAGAAGTTGCCGACCATAACTCGCAGCCCACTTCGTATCTTTCGAATAATTCAGCAGCCGCAGCGCTTGCAGCTGCATGTGCCGACCCCGAAAATAAAATCGTCGCTTTATGTTTCGTGCTTGGCGCTGGCTTCCATAAATAGAGCCCTTGCATAATTTCGCTAGTAATCGTCGCCGAGTTTGACATCGCAGGCATTTGATAGTTCTCGTTGTACAGAGTCAAATAGAAGAACACATCGCTCGGCTTGTCGCCATACATTTCTTTGATGCCTTCACGAACAATCGTCGCAACTTCGTAGGCGAATGCCGGGTCGTATGCGCGACAAGCCGGAACAGTGCTTGCTAACAGCAGCGAGTGTCCGTCTTGATGTTGCAAACCTTCGCCGTGCAAAGTTGTTCGTCCGGCAGTTGCGCCAAGCAAAAAACCTCGGGTGCGTGCGTCGGCTGCCTGCCAAATCAAATCGCCGACACGCTGAAAACCAAACATTGAGTAGAACGTGTAGAACGGCACCATTGGTACACCGCGGGTTGCATAACTAGTACCAGCGGCAATGAAACTCGCGAGGCTTCCGGCTTCGGTAATGCCTTCTTCAAGAATCTGGCCATCTACTGCTTCGGCATAATTTAAGAGCATGTCGTGATCAACTGGTTCATATTTCTGGCCTTGCGAGGCATAAATTTTAAGTTCGCCAAACATTGAGTCCATCCCGAATGTTCGCGCTTCATCAGGGATAATCGGCACGACACGTTCACCAAAATCTTTATCTCGCGCAAGGTTGCGCAACAACCGTGTGAAGCCCATCGTCGTGCTAACACTTTGCGTTGAACTACCATTTTCAAATTCTTTGAACGCGTCATCGCTCGGCAAAGTTAAAACTTTTCGCGCAACGGTGCTACGCCGTGGCATCGAACCGCCGAGTGCGCGTCGGCGTTCAATCATGTATTGATATTCGACACTGTCCTCAGGCGGACGATAATACGGTGGTTCGTCAGCCTCAAGTGCGGCATCTGAAATCTCTTCGTTCAAATGCAAACGGTCACGCAAAGTTTTCAACTGAGCACTTGTCATTTTTTTAATTTGATGTGTTGCGTTGCGACCTTCTATCTCATCACCGAGCGTCCAACCTTTAACTGTCTTACATAAAATCGCGGTTGGTCGACCAGAGCCAGTGTTTTCGATCGCGGCGCGATACGCGGCGTAAAGTTTACGATAATCATGACCGCCGCGTGGCAATAATTGCAAATCGTCATCAGCTAAATGACTAACCATCTCGCGCAGTCGCGGGTCTGGACCAAAGAAGTTTTCGCGAATGTAGTTGCCGTCTTCAATCGTGTATCTCTGAAACTCACCGTCAACAGTTGTGTTCATTTTGTTGAGTAACGCGCCCGAAGTATCGCGCGCAAGCAGATCATCCCACTTTGATCCCCAAATGACTTTGACTACATTCCAACCAGCACCACGAAAAGTTGCTTCAAGTTCTTGAATGATCTTGCCGTTACCACGCACTGGGCCGTCAAGCCGTTGCAAGTTGCAGTTCACAACGAACACCAAATTGTCGAGATGCTCTCGAGCCGCCAAAGAAATTGAGCCAAGGGTTTCAGGCTCATCACATTCACCATCACCTAAAAACGCCCAAACTCGGCTTGCCGAAGTGTCATCAATTTTTCGATTCAACAAATATCGATTGAATCGCGCTTGGTAGAGAGCAGTCAAAGGCCCAAGACCCATTGAAACTGTTGGAAACTCCCAAAACTCGGGCATTAATCGCGGGTGCGGATAACTCGATAGACCGCGACCACCTCGGCCGATTTCTCGCCTGAAAGAATCTAAGTCATCTTCATTTAATCGACGCTCTAGAAACGCACGTGCATAAACACCGGGTGCGGCATGGCCCTGAAAGTAAACGTGGTCACCAGGTGATCCACTGTCCTTGCCCTTGAAGAAGTGATTGAAGCCAATTTCATAAAGACTTGCCGACGATGCAAAAGTTGAAAGGTGACCGCCGATGCCGTCGGCGTTCGTATTTGCACGAACCACCATCACGGCTGCGTTCCAACGAATGTACGCACGTATTCTTCGTTCTAAATGTTCGTCACCGGGAAACCACGGTTCGTATTCTGCCGAGATGCTATTTACATACGGTGTTGAAACTGTCGCCGGAAAACTTACTTGACTTGCACGAGCGCGCTCTAAAAGTCGAGAGAGCAAATACCTTGCACGATTTTTGCCTTGCACCTCAACGACAGCGTCAAGTGAATCTAGCCATTCTTCGGTTTCACCAGGGTCGGTGTCTGGCAGTTGATGCATTGATCCGTCAAATAGCACTTGTCTAGTCTCGCAGATATATTCTTCATCCCGCACATGTATGTCGGTATTCATCCACCGTTTGCGTAAGTATTAACTGGTGTCAATAATCATTTATACAGATGGAGCATGTTCTGGCAACCCTGGCCCAGGTGGCTGGGCGTGGGCTGTTGCGCCAAAAGGCGAACCAAATGCGGTCGGCAACGAGTCACCTTCAACGAATCAACGGATGGAACTCGCTGCAGTGTTAAATGCTCTGCTCGCATATTCAGAAATAAACGAGCCGATATTGATTCGCTCAGACAGCACATATGTCGTGCATTGTTTTCGAGATAAGTGGTGGATGGGATGGCAGCGCCGAGGATGGAAAAATTCGCAGCGACAACCTGTCGCAAATCGTGATCTTTGGGAGCCTCTTATCGACCTTGTTAACAAGCGTGGCGACATAAGTTTCGAATGGGTTAAAGCCCACAATGGTGAACCCATGAACGAACTTGTAGATCAACTCGCAGTTGCCGCATCACTTCGCGATAAATAGAAACTTACAAGTTGCTCGCGACATCTGAAATTGCGTAGTGTCTCATCCCATGGACATCAAAGACGTAAGCGCAATAGTGACCGGTGGAGCATCAGGAATTGGAGCAGCAGTTTCGCGAATGCTTGCGTCGTACGGTGCAAAAGTTGTAGTCGCCGATCTTCAAGAAGACAAGGGCAATGCACTAGCAAAAGAAATCGGCGGTGCATTTTGCAAAGTTGATGTCACAGTTACGCAAGACATTATTAATGCGACCGAGATGGCGAAGTCAATAGGTCCAGTTCGTGTGCTCGTCAATTCGGCCGGCATCGGTTGGGCGCAACGTACAGTCGGCAAGGGCGGCACGTACGAGACCGCTGCAGATCTTGACGCATTCAAACGTGTTATCGCAATTAACTTGGTCGGCACTTTCGATTGCATTCGCATCGTCGGCACGGCAATGAGCACAACCGAACCTCTTGAGCACGGTGAGCGCGGGGCAATTGTGAACATTGCTTCAGTTGCCGCATACGACGGACAAATTGGTCAAGCGTCTTACTCAGCTTCAAAAGGTGGAGTAGTTGGAATGACTTTGCCAATTGCTCGCGATCTTTCTGCAATCGGTGTGCGCATTAACACTGTCGCACCTGGACTCATCGACACTCCTATTTATGGGCAGGGTGAGGCAAGCCAGAACTTCAAAGCGAATCTTGAAAAAGGTGTTTTGTTTCCTCATCGACTTGGCGCACCGGATGAACTCGCGTCAATGGTTGTCGAGTGCATTAGAAATAGTTATATGAATGCCGAGTCAATTCGCGTTGACGGCGGCATACGCATGCCGCCGAAGTGACGAATCAATAAATCACGTGGCTGGCATCCACGTTCTCCATCGCCATCCGTTTACGCCATTTGACCAAACGCCTTCTGCTGAGGCTGCATCGTTTTCGGCGATGCCGATACCTGAAGAGATATTGCCGCAAGTCATTGGTGAAAACTTCCGTCACCGCCTTGGCGCGTTTCCAGTTGAGGTCGCAAACTGGTTGCCACGTGATGCAGAAACTGATTTAACAATTGCGTTAAAGAAAAAACTTTTGGCGTCTCGCCGCGATGAAGTCGTTGGTTTTAAAGCAGGAGGCGAGGCTGTTGCTCAAGAAGCGGCACTATTAGTTAGTCAGTGGGCGGGTGTTGAGTTGTCGAGCACTGGCATTAATGCGCTAGTTGAAGCGAGCTTACTTGTCGCTGATGATCTTGCAGTTTTGCAACATGTCAAGTCAGCGGATGGCATTGAGAAACTCTTGTTGACAGCCGCTGTCGTGTGTTGCCCAAGTCGTTGGTCTCTCGCCGAGAAAATGGGCAATGACATGCTCGCGGTCCACGCACCTGTGGCTAAATATGCCGAGCACGTTGGCGCTGCTGTCGATAACTATTTTCAACGCCTCACAGTTGAAAAGCCCGTCTGGCGATCGAACTGGATTATTCAAGATCACCCAGCATTGTTTCAGCCTGTTATCCCACCGGGTCCGTTGCTTGAGAACCCACAAGATTTATGGATTCGCATGGAGCGACAAACTTTGCGCCGACTGCCAGAAACGGGCGGCGTGTTATTTACTATTCGCGGATATCAACAGCCACTACCCGAGTATCTCTCGCACAGCAAAGACATAGCCAGGAACCTGCGAACACTTCTAGAACGATTACCAGACGATGTCGCGCAATACAAATCGGTTTACCACTATCGTCCCAAAATTCTCGCGTTGATCAACCAATTCTGCTAACTAAACAGTCGCATTGCGCGTGAATCGCTTACGAATGATTCGTTGCGCTGGTTGCTCAACATATCGATACGAAAGATAGCCAACAAAATAAGTCAGCGCGATGAAAAAGATAAAAAATAGCTTGTTATATGCGACTGAATTATCAATTGAGTATTTTGCTTGAACTAATTTGATCAATATCTGAATTGGGACATGCCACAGAAACACGCTGTACGACAGGTCTCCAAGCATTCTTACTTTTATCAATAATGGTGAAAGTCCAGAACCATCAATTTGAGCGACGAGAAATACTAGAAACGCGGTGCCCCAAATGTAACCATTGCCTCCAGAGTCAAATGAGATCAAATTCAAATATCTGAGGGCTAAGAACACAAAAACTTCAATAAATAAAATTAAAACAATAATTGACTTAAAAAATTTCTTTGTTGCGAATGTAGAGCAAAAGTAAACCACCACTCCAAAAAAGAAATAGACCAAACAATTACGAAAAGCCAAAATTGGTTCAATGTTCACACTCAATTTGTAAAGTACCAAAACTACTATTGGCACCCAAACTTTAAATCGCTTTAAAAACGAAATAACAAAAAAGAAAATAACGTAAATTGCTATCTCAACTGACACCGACCAAGTCGGGGCATTGAACGAAAAACCCTTTTGAAATCCCCAGGATTGAACAAAAAACAGATTTAATAAAAAATGATATAGGTCGTTGCAGGAATAAATCTGAAACGTATTGAGTCTGTGGAAGCTAATTTGTTGAAGTGCAGTAACAACCAATAAGGTGACGATATGGAGTGGGTATAGACGAGCAAATCTGCTTATTGTGTACTCTCGAGCGCCGTTATCTTTCTTATTTATGTATGAATGTGTCATGATCAAGCCAGAAATACACCAGAAAATTTGGACTGCTAAGTAACCACTGTTATACACCGTTGAAAACAGAAAATAAAATGGTTGGCTAGCTCTGTCGAAATCAGATGCAGTGGTCCCTTGGTAAAAAAAGTGTTGATAGTGAAAAATCAAAATTGCAAGTGCGCAAATGCCACGCAGAAAATTTGTTGCTTCTCTAAATTGAGGTTTTGATGATTGCGAAATGTCGTTAGTCATAGTGGTGATTTATGTTGTGTAGTCGGCGTTGATGCGAACGTATCCGTCAGTTAGGTCGCAACCCCACACGGTGCACTCAGCGTCTCCGGTGTTGAGTGTGACATGAATTCGAACTGTGTCGTTGTGCATATATTTGCTGAGTGAGTCAAGACCTGAAGCATCAACAAACGTTGGGTACACCTCTTGCGTGCCAAAGCGAATTACAACTTGCGATTCGTCAATGTCACTCTCGTCGCTGCACTTGCCAACCGCCATTGCTACTCGACCCCAATTTGGGTCGGCACCATGCACTGCTGTCTTGACCAGTGGCGAATTAACTATTGATTTAGCGACAAGTTTTGCCTGACGCTCATCGCGCGCACTATCAACACATACTTCGATCAATTTCTCGCCACCCTCACCGTCTCGCGCAACCTGTTTCGTCAATGACAACGCAACTTGATGCAGCGCCCCTTCAAAACTCGCGAGTTCTACTGCACCGGAGGCACCGCTAGCCAAAATTATCGCCGTGTCACTTGTTGAAGTATCTGTATCTATTGAAACGCAATTAAATGTTTTGTCAATCACGCGGCGAAAAATTTGGTCAAGCGAGGTCTTGTCGATATCCGCATCAGTAAACATCATTGTGATCAGCGTTGCCATGTTTGGTTCGATCATCCCGACGCCTTTTGCCACGCCAACGACTCGCGCTGTAGACCCAGCAATTACAGCTTCCGCAGTTTTATGCACCGTATCTGTAGTCATAATTCCGCGCGCAACTTCATCGGCAGAAGTTTCTTCAAAAACTTGCGGCATCGCTGCTAAGCCTGACCGAACATTTATCATCGGATACTGACGACCGATCACACCAGTCGAAGCGATCAAAACATCTTTCGCCCCACAACCAATTTTCTGCGCAACAGCATTAACAACTTCGCGAGCGTTACTCATTCCTTCGGCGCCAGTTGCGACATTTGCATTTTTAGAAATCACAACCACTGCCCGCGCCGACAAATCGGCGATGTTTTCGCGACTCAAAATAACGCTTGGGCCAGCAAATCGACTCTGAGTAAACACTCCAGACGCGGCGCAAGTTTTCTCGGCAACAACAAGTGTGAAATCGTTACTCGCGTCTTTGATGCCGATATTGGCAACATAGGCACCAAAACCTCTAGGTAACTTCACGACCTCAGTCTATTTTTTATTCACGAAGTAGTCAGCCAAATTGGCAAGTGTCTGCTTGATTGCTTTTTCATTGCCTTTGATATAGCCAGCGAGTTTCAAAGTCAAGGGTGATTTGCTTGTGCCATATGAGAATTGTTCGGTAACTGTGGTGCCGCCAGTAGTCGGTTCAAGGATGTAGCGCCAAACATGACCACCAAAATGTCGCCACCCAATCTGTTTATCTTCTACAAATTCGACAACGGTGTTTGTCATTTTGTATGGCACGCCACGCTTCATGCTCATACCAAAAGTTGCGCCTTGCGAAAGCCGTTTCGGTGCTGCATCTTTTTCAGCCATAACAGAGCCAGAGCCATCAATCACAGCGTGCATTGCTGGGTTAGCAAGAAGTTCAAAGATCTCATGTGGTGTTGCGGGCACGAAGTGACTCGCCGAAACTATTTTATTTTTCTTGTCGTGAGCACTAGTGCTTGGCGTTTTCATGCGATTGATGCTAAGCGAGCGACACGGCAACGGCTTCGCCGCAGCGTCGACCTGAGTAGAGCGCGCCTTGAATTGACCCAGTGTCGCGATGGTCACCACAAACGAACAATCCGTCCCCAAGTGAAACTTTTTGTTTCGGATTAAACGGTGGTAGTTGCACCGGGCCGGCGTGCGTAATTCGATATGTCTTGATATGTCGCCATCCGTCTACCTGTGGTCCCCACCAAGTACGTAGTTGATCGCGCGACATCTCTTCGAGATCTCCGTTAATCACTCCTGGAAGTGCGGCAACAATCAAATGCTGACCTGGCGGCGCATAACTCGGCGCAATATTGCTAAGCACCGCAGCGTTCAGAACTGGGCCGCGACCAGTGCCATCAAGAACAACAAATTTTTCGTGTGTTGGTGGTTCGTCTGCGGCAAAATAAACACAACCAGCGACTCGTGAGGCAATCTCAGCAGTCTTTAGTAATTCACTCGAACTCGGCTGGTCAGTGGCAACAACAATTGCTTTTGCTCGCACCTGAGAATTAGTAGTCGAGACAACGCCTTGCTCAATTTTAATAACGCGTGTATTCAGAAAAATATTTTCAGATCCAAGATGTTTCGCCATCTGCTCGGGTATCGCACTCATGCCGTTCGTTGGCAGTGCACTTTGGCCTTCACTCAATGACTTGAAAATAATTTCAAACATGCGCCGTGATGTTCGCAAATCAGGATCAAGTTGGATACCACCAAATAATGGACGAAAAAATCGATCGATCATTTTTGAAGAGAATCCCAACCCTCGCAATGCAACAACGGTTGAGATATCGTCACTGCTCAAAATTTTTATTGCATCAGAGTGCATAACTCGCCAGCGCAACGCCGCGATTCGCATCTTGTCAGCCAAAGAACCAATTGGTGCAAAAACTGTGGCGACTGCACGCCGTGGTTCGCGAAACGGGTCAGTAGCAACTGACTCTTTACCGTTTCGTATTACCAGAGCGCCAGAACTGAACATTTTCAGATCAAGTGCAGACATATCAATTTGCGTTTTAAGTTCGGGATACGCAGTCAATAAAACTTGAAATCCGCGATCTAGTAAAAAACCGTCGACTTTGTCGGTGCGAACACGTCCACCAACACCGTCTTGGGCTTCGATCACGATTACAGATCTACCGCAACTTTTTATTTGTCTCGCAGCAGCCAAACCCGCCAGCCCAGCGCCGATCACAACCGCGTCAACGCTGCCGGGCAACTGGTTCATTTGTTGAGTAGAGCTCGCAGTGCAACCTCAATTGTCGAATGTTTGAACACAAAGCCAGATTTAAGCAATTCGGCTGGCATCACTCGTTGGCCCGTGAACAATAAAGCATCTGCAAGTTCGCCACCGAGTAAAAGTTTTGGTCCAAATTTTGGTATCGGTAAAATTGCCAGTCGTTTGAGTGCGCGAGCCAACGCCGTTGTGAAATCTGCATTTGTAACCGGGTTCGGTGCGGTCAGATTCACTGCACCCGAGACTTTGGCAGTGAGTAGATGTTCAATCGCTGCAAGTTCATCATCAAGCGAGATCCAACTTTGCCACGCTCGTCCATCACCAAATTTTCCGCCAAGACCGAGTTTGAAAAGTGGAAGTTGCTTTTTGAGCGCACCACCAAGCGGTGTTAGAACGATTCCTGTTCGCAAATAAACTGTTCGCACTCCAGCACCTACCGCAGGTTTTGCGGCGGCTTCCCATTGTTTGCAAATATCTGCCAAGAAACTCGACCCGTTGCTCGACTGTTCGGTTAATTCTTCATCGCCACGGGGGCCATAGATACCGATTGCAGAACCTGACAAAAACACGCTCGGTTTTTTCGCGCAGTTGGCAATTGTTGAAGCCAGCAGAGAAGTGCTCTTGGTTCGACTCTCAACAAGTTCTTGTTTGTATTTTGTTGTCCATCGTCGATCGCCAATGCCAGCACCCGAAAGATGGATCACAGCGTCAGCACCGTCAATCACAGATGCATCGATTTGACCGGTCGCAGGGTTCCATCGACTTTCGTTTGCATTAGGTGTTCGTCGAACTAGTTGGACTACTTCATGTCCTGCAAGACTAAGTTTTTTGACTAAAGGTTTGCCGATTAATCCGCTTGCGCCAGAAATTATTATTTTCATATAGAAGTAATGCTAGTTACTCAATGACAATAGGCACCGAAGTCACAACAGTATTTGGACGATATAACAATCGCGCTTTAATTGAAAGCGCAGATTGATTGTGTAGCCACTGTGACCTAAGTGACGTCACAAACTCTGGAATAATCACAGTGATGATGTCGTCACTGGCCTCGTCATCGAGTTGGTTAATTCGCGTCATTACTGAATCGGTGATATCTCTGAACTCATCATTGATCATTTCTAGATCTACTGTCAAGTTGTGCTTCGCCCAGTCGGCGTCTAATTTCGCTCGTGCTTCAGGCGAGCCAACAACTGACAACGCAAGCAATCTGTCTGGCCGCAAACTCTCGGCGTACTTCACTGCCTTCAGGACACCTTTATTTACTGAGCCAACGAGTACTACCACGAGGTGAGTGTGTCTCGGCGCTACATATCCTTCTTCGATCCTCAGAAATGATCTAACGCGTTCATAGTGACGATTAATGATTCGAAATCCAACCATCATTATTGGAATTAGCACCGCCGGAATCCAAGCTCCGTCTGTGAACTTTACGACTACGAAAATCCCTGCGACAAAAAATGTCGTTACTGAACCTACGGCATTTATGCCAATATGTAGTTTCCATTTATCTTCACGATGCTTGTAATGATGAACACACATACCTGCTTGGCTGAGAGTGAAACCAGTAAAAACTCCAACTGCATACAACGGTATTAGCGCACTTATCATTCCGCCGAACGCAATAATCAATGCGATTGACGCAACACTTAAGAAAATTACACCGTTTGAAAAAACCAGTCGGTCACCGCGATTCGCAAGTTGACGTGGAAGATAGTTGTCCTTTGCGATTATTGAACAGAGCCGCGGAAAATCTGCGTATGAAGTATTCGCCGCCAAGATCAGAATTGCGAAAGTCGCAAACTGAGTTATGAAGAAAAAGATGTTTCGTCCGCCATAAACCTGTTCTGCAATTTGAGCCAGAACCGTGTTTGGGATCAATCCCTCGTGGTCCTTCACTGGTTGTAAATGCTGAGCTAAAACACTCAAGCCAAAAAAACAAGAGCCAAGAATTACTGCCATCCAAATTAAAGTTGTGCTGGCGTTTCGTGATTCTGGTTTTTCGAATGCAGGGACGCCATTGGAAACTGCTTCAACGCCAGTTAATGCAACTGCACCGGAAGAAAAAGCTTTCAAAAAATAAAATGCCGTAACTGAGCCCTGCATCTCCAGAAGATGCTTTGCCTCACCAGTGTGTTCAATTGGAGGCATGTGCTGTACGAATACTCTGTAGAGACCGACCACTATTAAGGTGATGAGACTTAACACATATAAATATGTAGGTGGAGCAAATAGCGAACCTGATTCTTTTAACCCACGCAAGTTTGCGACCATCATTAAGAGAACGAATCCAATACAAATCTGAACCCGATATGGGGAGAGTCCGTTAAATGCAGAAATAATTGCCGCAACTCCACCTGCTACCGAAACGCAAACCGTGAGTATGTAATCAATTAGAAGTGAAGCACCTGCAACCATGCTTGGGTATGCCCCTAAGTTTTCTTTGGAGACGATGTATGATCCGCCGCCGCTTGGATACGCATATATGGTTTGGCGATAACTAATTACGACGATTGTTAGAAGTGCGACAACAATTAAAGAAATTGGAACAAGCATTGAATACGCACTCATGCCAACTGCGCCAAGCGAAAGGAAAACGATCAAGATTTCTTCGGTCGCATACGCAGTGCTTGAAATCGCGTCGCTCGCAAAAACTGGCAACGCAATTTTTTTCGAAAGTCGATGATGCTGGTCCTCGGAACTTGCAATCGGTTGTCCAACGATGAAACGCTTTAATGCGGAAGGTGAGGGAGCCATTTCGGATGTATATCCTCGCACAGCCGCACTCATTTTGCACGTTTCTAGGCTTAGTCTTAAAGGCGTGCACGTTGTAATAGTGGGTTGTGGTCGAGTCGGTTCGACTCTCGCAATTGAATTAATTGCATCGGGGCACACTGTTGCTGTGATTGATAGAAAACCAGACGCATTCAAGCGACTTGGCGAAAATTTTTCGGGTCTCACAATTGCAGGCATCGGCTTTGATCGTGACGTTCTGCAAGAAGCTGGGATCGATCGCGCACAGGCAGTGGCCGCAGTAACCAACGGTGACAATTCAAATATTTTGATAGCCCGTGTCGCCCGCGAAAAATTTGGCATTCAGAAAGTTGTTGCACGAATTTACGACCCTAAACGTGCCGAAATTTACGAGCGCCTTGGTGTCGCCACAGTTGCGACAGTCAAGTGGACATCAGAACGCATCTTGCGCCGAATTTTGCCAGATGTATCTGGTATCGAGTGGACGGACCCAAGTTCGAATGTTGTGCTGATTGAGCGTGAGTTTCCAAATAGTCTCGTCGGTAAAAAAATTGCCGACATCGAATTGTCAGGCGCACGAATTTCGGCTCTACGCAGACTTGGCTCTGCGATAGTTCCAGATGACAACACAATTATTCAACAGGGCGATGTTGGATACTTCATTGTTGAAATTAATTTATTGAACAAATTGGATACTCTTCTGAAGCAGGGCTCATCATGAAAGTAATCATTGCCGGCGGCGGAAGCGTGGGGCGCTACACGGCAGAAGAACTATTCGCTGCCGGGCACGATGTCTTGCTTATCGAAAATGACCGTGCAGTATTTCGAGACTATGGCAAGGCTGAAGAAGCCAAAGGTGTGCGTTGGTATCTCGGCGATGCTTGCGATGTTGAGGTCTTGCGCGCCGCTGGAGTGACCGAAGCTGATGTTGTTGCTGCTGTAACCGGTGATGACGAAGACAATTTGGTCGTGTCGTTACTAGCTAAGCAAGAGTTCGGCGCGCCGCGTGTGATTGCGCGCGTTAACAATCCGAAAAATCATTGGATGTTTAACGAGATGTGGGGTATTGATGTGGCAGTTTCTACACCACACTTAATTACGAGTCTTGTTCAAGAAGCAGTAAGCGTTGGAAATTTTGTGAAATTAATGGATTTCGCTGGCGGTAAAGCCGAACTTGCAGAAGTAACTCTTGCTGACAATTCGCCGGCTTGTGACAAGACGCTTAAGGATTTGAAGTTTCCGCGGAGCGCGACAGTCGTTGCAATTGTTCGCAAGGAAGTTGTTCTTGTGCCTGAGAGCGACACAATTTTGCGCGCTGGTGATGAAGTGATGGTTTTGATTACTGAAGATGCAGAACTTGCAATTCAAAAAATTCTTGTTGGCTGAAAATAATCTAGTCAGATCTCGCTAAGCGAGAAATGTATAAGCAGGATTCAGCACGACGGTGCGGTCAGCATCTCGGTGTGGCACGCCGTCAATCATGATGCAACGACCGAGGTCGATACCTGGAATATTGCGGCGTCCACTAAAAATAATCACTGCCTCTCCAGTGCCGTCACTAATAACAACTTCTACTGCTGGTATCCCACTGCGTGGTTTGGTGCGCATGCGTTTAACTTCTCCGGCAATTTTTGTGCGCGTTCGCAACTGCAAATCTTCAAGTGCAGTAAAGCCAGAGTCTTTAAACCGATCACAAAGTCGCTGTGAGTCAATTTCTTGCGTGTCAGCGTTAAGCCGCTTGCCGTAGTCGCGAATGCCCATCAGTTGCTTGCCAATCTGTTTAATTCTGCATCTAATTCTAAATCCGAAAGCACACCGATTCTTGTCGTGACAATGCCGTCTTTGGCGATAAATACCCAAGCTGGTTGATACGGCACATTGAATCGCGCAAAAACTTCACCACTTGAGTCGTTGATGTTCGTAAACGAAAGACCGTTTTCGTTGACAAAATCTTGCATGTCTCCACCACTGCCGTTCCATGCGACGCCAGTGACTTGAACTTTGCCCTTAAAAGTTTTGTATGCAGCCTCGACCGAGGAAGACTCTGATTTGCATGCTCGTCAACCAGGAGCCCAAAACCAGAGCGCAAGTGGCTGCGACTCCAAAACTTTCGCGCTATCAAATGTTGCACCACTCAATAGTGTCGCGGTAAAAATCGCTGGTGATGATGACTGTGTCGCCTGTGTCGTCAGTGTGACTTGTTCTGAAGTGTTTGCTGGGTCAGTTTGTTTTGCGGAATCTGAACCGCAGCCAAAAACTGTGAGAACTAAAACAGAAGCAAATATTTGTCCACTTAGTTTTAATGACTTGTTCACCTTGCCAAGAGTAACTCATTTAGGGCGAAATAATCAGAGATCACCCGTAGCCTGATTGTTTATGAGCACCAGAAAGTTGATATTTTTTGCATTGCTTTGTGGCGTGGCTATTTTGTTAGCAGGTTCGTTGCAACTGTTCTTAATGTCACGATAGACCTGCGATAAGTCATAGTTCGGTCACGAACCTAAACGGCTACGATAAACAAGGCATTCACAAGAAAGAGAAACCTTGGCAGACCAATTTGATCTCGTTGTAATCGGCGGAGGTCCTGGTGGCTACGCATCAGCCTTCTATGCAGCTTCTTGTGGCATGAGCGTGGCTCTAGTTGAACGCGACACAATCGGCGGAACATGTTTAAACCGTGGTTGCATCCCAGCAAAGGCATTTTTAGAAACCGCTGCAGCCAATCGCCATGTCGCCCATGCTTCAGAATTTGGGATCAACGCAACTTCATCGGGCGTCGATTTTTCGGTTAGCCAAGCACGCAAAGCGCGCATCGTTGATGGCTTGGTTAAAGGACTAACCGGATTAACAAAGTCAAAGAAAGTTACCTACTTACTCGGCACTGGATCGCTTGAAGCAAACCGAGTTGTAAATGTTCAACTTGCTGACGGCACTGCAACAAAAATTCAAGCAACGAATGTGATTTTGGCAAGTGGTTCAGTGCCTCGCACGATCAAAGGCTTTCCAATCGGCGGATCAATCATGACCTCGGATGAGGTTTTGATGTTAAATACGATTCCAAAACGGATTGCAGTAATTGGTGGTGGGGCAATCGGTTGCGAGTTTGCATCGACATTTGCCGATCTTGGTTCGCAAGTTTCGATTCTTGAAGGTGCACCAAAAATTTTGCCTGGGCTAGACCCTGACGTTGCAAATGTTGTTGTTAAGAGTTTCACAAAAAAGAAAATCAACATAAAAACTGGCATCGTCGTAACTGGTCAAAGTTCGTTGCCAGATGGTTCGACGCAAATAACTTTTGCGACGGGTGATCCGTTAATTGTCGACGTTGTGATTATGTCAATTGGGCGTCGTGCGTTTTCTGATGCGCTAGGGCTGAGTGGCACAGCAGTTAAAGTCGACGATCGGGGTTTTGTCGTCGTTAATGATTATTGCCAAACAGGTGAACCTGGCGTTTATGCGATCGGTGATCTAATCAATACTCCGCAACTTGCACACGTTGCATATGCCGAAGCAATTTTGTCGATCAAGCATTTGCGAGGCGAAAATGCAACTCCAATTATGTATGACCGCGTGCCATGGGCAATTTATTGTCACCCGGAAGTTGCATGGGCTGGTCCATCAGAAGAGCAAGCGCGCGATGCAGGTCATGATGTTGTTGTCGCAAAGCATCAATTTCGTGCCAACTCTAGAGCGATGATTCTTGGTGAGATAGATGGGCTGGTCAAAGTGATCGCGAAAAAAAATACTGACGGTTCTGTAGGTCAAGTTCTCGGAGTTCACATGGTCGGGCCTTGGGTCACAGAGCAACTTGCAGCAGGATATTTGGCTGTCAACTGGGAAGCTTCAGTTGACGAGATCGCCGAATTTGTAATGCCACATCCAAGTCTTAGTGAACTATTCGGCGAGACAATTCTCTCGTTGACTGGCAGAAGTTTCAACGCGTGACAAACTTAAAACAATCTTAAACACGACTAGTTAGAAAGACAATCAAATGGCTGATATCACACTTCCACAACTTGGCGAAACTGTCACCGAGGGAACAATCACACGTTGGTTTAAAAAGGTTGGCGATGCAGTCGCCGCCGATGAACCATTGTTTGAAGTTTCCACAGACAAAGTTGATACAGAAGTACCGTCGCCAGTTGCTGGCACTCTGACTGAAATTCGTGTTAAAGAAGGTGAAACAGTTTCTGTTGGAACCGTAATTGCAGTTGTTGGCTCGGCAAATGCAAGTGTTGCGCCAACTGCCACTGCTCCAGTAGTTCAAGCGCCGGTAGTACAACCTGCGCCAGTAGTTGTACCGGTTACACCTGCACCAGTAGCGCAACCCCAGCCAATTCGTGCCGCACAAACTGTTGCCAGTGTTGCAACTGCAACACGAACACCAATCTCGGCGAACGCATCAAATAAATTACTTTCGCCAGTTGTACGTCGACTTGTTTCGGATCACGGCATTGATGTCAACGCGCTTGTCGGCACAGGTCCTGGAAGTCGAATCACGCGTGAAGATGTTTTGGATTACATCGACAAAAATGGATCGGCGCCACAAGTTATTCATGCGCCCGTGCCCGCGCCAGTAGTTCAAGCGCCCGCGCCAATAAGGCCCGCGCCAATAGCGCCCGCACCAGTTGCACAGCCTGCGCCAGTTGTTCAAGCACCAAAGTTGACGCAAAGCTCAGAGCGCGAAACAATTATTCCGCTCACAAAAATTCGCAAACTCACTGCAGCACACATGATTATGTCGCAGGCAGTAAGTGCTCATGCTTTCAGCGTTGTCGAAGTTGACTATGCAAACGTTGATGCGACCAGAAATGAAGTCAAAGATCAATGGAAGCAAGCCGAAGGTTTCACGCTGACTTATCTTCCGTTCATCGCGCGTGCAATTGTTGATGCCCTTGCCGAGTATCCAAATCTCAATGCGAGTATCGAAGCCGACAAGTTGGTCGTTCACAATTATGTTGACCTGGGCATTGCGGTTGATCTTGAATTCAATGGTTTACTAGTGCCTGTTGTACGCAGCGCGGATGGCAAGCGGTTGCGTGCGATCGCTCGCGAAATTTCTGATCTTGCAACGCGTGCTCGCGGGCGAAAATTAACCCCAGACGAAATTCAAGGTGGAACATTTACGATTTCGAATAACGGATCAGCCGGCTCTGTTCTTACGATGCCGATCATCAATCAGCCACAGGTTGCAATTATGTCGACCGATGCGATTGTCCGTAAGCCAGTTGTCGCTCGACTTAGTGACGGCTCAGAAAGTATTGCAATTCATCCAGTTGGCAATCTTGCAATGAGTTGGGATCACCGTGCATTCGACGGAGCATACGCAGCGGGATTTCTCGCAAAAGTAAAGCGAGTTCTTGAAACACAGGATTGGTCAGCGGAGATCTAATTCGTGTCGCGAGAAGATACAAAAGGTACAACGAAACTTAATATTCGTTGGCTTGGCAAAGTGCCTTATCGCGAAGCACTAGCAGTGCAAACTGCGATGTTCTCGCAGTCGTCAAATCAGCACTTGCTGATGCTTGAGCATCCACATGTTTTCACGTATGGTCCGAGTGCTGATCTGAAAAATAATCTCAAGTGCGACCCAAAACAAGTTGGCGCCGAACTTGTAAAAGTCAACCGTGGCGGTGACATCACTTACCACGGCCCAGGTCAACTAGTTGTCTACCCGATACTTTCGCTTGAAGCAAAACATGGTGTTGGCGGGCCGGCCGATCTGCAGGCATATGTTTGCGGTGTTGAGCAACTTGTGATTGACACACTTGCCGAACTTGGTGTTGTTAATGCTGGTCGTTTCGCCGGCTACCCGGGTGTTTGGATCGATCATCAGTCGGCAACTCCGAAAAAGATTTGTGCAATCGGTGTTCGAGTTTCACGTGGGCGCACGATGCATGGGTTTGCATTAAATGTTTCGACAGATCTCAGTTATATGCGCGAACACATCGTGCCTTGTGGCATCGCCGAGCACCCAGTTACATCGCTCGCCGAACTTGGCTTCAACTTTTCGGTTCAGCAAGTTGCCGATGTAGTCGCAAAATTAGCAGCCAATCGTTGGACAAACGGCTTCTTCGATCGCCATGATGTGGCGTTGGCAGCAGTAAGTGAAGATTTTAATGCCGAGTTAAATATCCAGATCACCGCGCGTAAGCCAGAGTGGCTGCGTCCTCATGTGAGTCATGGTGCCGAAGTCTTGGCAACGAAAAAAACTTTGCGTGATTTAAATCTGGTAACTGTTTGCGAAGAAGCAGGTTGCCCGAATTTGTCAGAATGTTGGGCTGACGGCACTGCAACGATGATGGTGCTCGGTGAGCGATGCACGCGCGCATGTGGCTTTTGTTTAATTGACACACGCAAACCACTTGCACCCGATTCGAGCGAGCCACTTCGTGTTGCTCAAGCCGTTCTCAAAATGAATCTTGAACATGCGGTTTTGACAATGGTCGCGCGCGATGATTTAGCCGACGGTGGAATGGCGCATGTCGCACAATGCGTTCGTGAAATTCGACGCATCTCACCTAAGACACGTGTTGAAACTTTAATTTCAGACGCCAAGGGCAGTGATGCACTTGAAGCAATTTTTCTTGAGCGACCAGATGTTCTGAATCACAACATCGAGACAGTTGCGCGATTACAGCGCCAAGTTCGCCCATCGGCGGGTTATGCGCGAAGTTTGTCTGTCTTGGCTCGTGCTCGCGCCGCAGGTCTAGTCACGAAATCTGGTTTTATGTTGGGTCTTGGTGAAACACAAGACGAAGTTGAAGCAACGCTGGTTGACCTGGCATCTGTTGGTGTGCAGATTGTCACAATTGGTCAATATTTGCGGCCAACGCAAGATCATCTGCCTGTTGTGCGCTGGGCAGACCCTTCAGAGTTTTCGGCTTATGCCGAGTTTGGAGAAAGACTTGGCATTAAACATGTTGAAGCGAGTCCGTTGACAAGATCTAGTTATCATGCCAAGCATGCCGCCGAGCAAACTGTTTCTGTACAACTCGTGAGTATTCGATCATGAACACCAGACAGCAAATCGTTGACGCAGTAACTGATTATCAAGCAGGCCGTCTAGTTAAATGATCATCGTTAAATGACTATTAGTAAAACTTTAAGTTCAAGTGCGCTTTACATGTCGCGAATCTCGCGCGTGCGTCAAGAGATGCAACGACGCTCAATAGATGCCGCGATACTTAGTGTCGGTCATGATTTGCCGTATCTGACTGGTTATTACGCAATGCCACTCGAGCGATTAACAATGCTTGTTGTCACTCACGAATCGGTGGCGGCGTTAGTTGTGCCAAGACTTGAAGCCCCGCGAGTGACACCATTTGATGACGTATTTCGGATTGTGCCCTGGGGTGAAACTGAAAACCCAGTTTCGATTGTCGCAAAACTTTTAGGCGGTGCAAAAACTATTGCAGTTGGCGATCAAATGTGGGCAAGGTTTTTGGTTGAGTTGATGGGTTTCGTGACTAGCGCGAAATTCGTTCGCGCTGTTGATGTTGTCGGCCCAATGCGAATGGCCAAAGACGCAAATGAGATTGAAGCACTTTGTTTGGCTGGCGCAGCAGCCGATCGGGTAGCAATGCAACTTCAGGCTGGAGAGATTGATCTCGTTGGTCGCACCGAAGCGCAAGTTTCGGCAGACATTTCGGCGCGCTTACTTGAGCAAGGCCACGATGTCGTCAACTTCGCAATTGTCGCCGCAGGCGAAAATGCTGCAAGCCCGCATCATCATGCCGGCCCACGAGTTATTCAACAGAATGAAATCGTGTTGTGTGATTTCGGTGGCACGATGAACGGCTATTGCAGCGATATCACCCGATGCGTATTTGTCGGTGAACCATCTCGAAAAATTACCAGTGCATATTCTGTGTTGCACGCGGCACAAGCGGCTGGCGTTAAAGCTGGCGTGGTCGGTGCAACATGTGAGTCAGTCGATGCAGCAGCACGCAGGATTATTGATGATGCTGGATTCGGCGACTTTTTCATCCATCGCACGGGTCATGGCATTGGAATGGAAGCGCACGAAGACCCGTACATGGTCAGTGGCAACAAGTTAACGATTGCTGCAGGTCATGCGTTTAGTGTCGAACCCGGAATTTACTTGCCAGGTAAATGGGGAATGCGTCTTGAAGACATTGTTGTCGCCACCGATGCTGGCCCAGTGTCAATGAACAATGTTGATCATTCGTTAGTGATTTTGAATTAATGCGCCTAGACGCCGCGACATTTTTACTGCAGTGGGCAACTGGTGGCATTGCATTTCTGTGGTTCACGCTTCGTAGTCAAGAGATTTCAATTGGCTATTCAAAATTATTGCGCGGGGTTTTTGGCTCGCTTGCAGTTTTTTCAGTTGCCGCAGGTTTTTATTTTGACAAAGTTCTAATCCGTGAACTCGCCGGTATCGCAGTTGCGTTAATTGCTTTTGCCACGTTGGCCAAAAAATCTGCAAAATTTGATTTGGTTGCAGTGGCAATCGGCGCAGTCGGATTAGTTGCTTCGGTGGTCTCAAGTAACAACGCGATTTTAGTTGATCTATTGCGCGTGCTTGTCGGTGCGGCATTTCTTGGTGCGGTCACAGATTTGATGTTGCTTGGTCATTGGTATTTAGTTCAACCAGGAATGACGCGCAAGTTGCTGAACGAACTAACTAACGCAGTGCTCGTTTTTTGGCCACTCGAAATTGCGGTAATGCTTTTACCAACCGGAATGATCAGCGTGCTCAACGGCACGATTGATGATGGCTGGAACGGCATTCTCGGATATTTTTGGGTTGGGTGTGCATTGCTAACTGGCATTCTCGCGTGGTTCACTCGCGCGGCATTGAAAGAGCGAAGTTACTCAGCAGTAATGGCGGCGACTGGCTTAAGTTATTTGGCGATCCTCACAGCTTTTGGCACAGATCTCGTCGCGCGCGCAATTCTCGCACTTTAATTTCAAATTGTCCGCAAATTAGATTTCGTCTACTATCGCCTATGTGAGTGGTGATTACAAAGTTGATGACAAGTGGGATGCCGTAACTAAACAGTCGATTAAAGTCGGTCGACAGGGTTGGCATTCATCGGTGCCACCGAACGGTCATACCAATCGGGCATCCGCAGAAAACTTAAAGTACAACGACAATCCGCTAGGTCTAGATACTCCCGAAAATGAAATTGAGACAACCCCGGAGCACAGAAACTTAGTTGCAGGAGACCCTTCGTGTGCAGGCTGGACGCGTGAATTCAGCGATCCAAATGTTGTAAAACTGCGTGAGAGACTGAAGAACCACAACGGAATCCGCGGTCTAGAAATTGTCTTGCCATCAGAGGTTGAACGTGCTGCTGAATTATTTCATCGTGACGGTTTTGTCGTAGTCGCTGATGCAATTAAACCTGAACAACTCGTACGAATGCGAAGTGCTGCTAACCGTGCGATTGATGAGATGCTGGCAGTTGATCCAGACTGTTCAGTGGGCGGTGGTGCCGGTGGATTGCCGCATCGTTATTCGTTCGGCAGTAGTTCGGCATCGCGTCACATGTTGCACACAAATGAATGGGTTGAGTTAATTGACATGCCGACGACGACGCCAATAATCACGGCAATTTTCGGTTCGCCAAATTACATTGTGATTGGTGGTGGCGGCGACATCGCGATGCCAGGTTCTATCGAATATCAAGGTTTACACTCAGACAACACTTGGGCAGAGCCGCATGACCCGAGTGGGCGAATAACTATGCGCGAGATGCCGGTGCCCGCAGTGACAATTAATTTTCCGATGATTGATTTAACTCCTGAGAATGGTCCAATACGACAAATTCCTGGCACACAAAATTCACGAGAGCCAATCCCGAGTTTGCACAACGAACCACAGTGGATGAAACTCAGCACACTTTGCCCAGCACCCGCCGGGTCAGCAATTATTCGTGATTTGCGATGTTGGCATGGTGGGACACCTAATTTGTCGCGAGATGTTCGAGCGATGCCAAACATTGAATATTTCGCGCCGTGGTTTCGCAGTGAAGCAGTTGTTCGTTCGATGCCTTACGACCAATGGAAGTCGTTGTCGCCGCACGGTCAGCGAATTTCTAGATACGTAATGTGTGGCAAAGATGAAGTTGTAATTGGTGCCGGTTACATTCATCCGAAATCAAAAATGCGCGAATCATTCAAAGCAGAACAACTTGCTGAACTTGGTACAGAGGCCGCCGCGGAATACCTACGCCGCCTCTAACCAGATTTCAGTTCGGTTTTTTAATTTTGTGTCGTAATAAGAGTTTTACGAAGGACGGATTCAAGCTGGGCTCCACCCGAAACTGTCAAATGATCCTCGTCTAGATACCAAACCTTTCCGTTCTTGCCACCAAAACAAGTTTCTTGATCACACAACGAATCAAACGGATCAACAATTATGAGGTTGATGTACTTTTTCTGAAGTTCTCGAAGGTATGTAAGGCGCAAATTGTTACGCAATTGTTCTGATCGAGAGCGCGACTGATCCGCTGGCCCACTGATTAAAGATGGGAATCTCGAACCTTGCATATAAGGATTATCTAGAAAAACAATTAGGTTTTTTACTTTTGGATTTTGAAGGTATCTCTCCCAATGTTCTGCATACGACTTTTCGATTTTGTCGCTATACGGATCTCGGAAATAGGAAAATATTGAAAAATGCTCGCTGTTGAATAATTCTGTGCCATCAGACAAAACTTTTGATCCGTTAGCCGTAACTCGACTACTAATCTTCAGTTCTTGGGTGATTTTGATAAATGTGTGGACAATCGATCCGGCATGTGAATTGCCTTCAAGGAGAACCAATCCATTTGAATTCGGAAAGTCAATATCGCAGTTCATAACTGGGCCCGTACAACCCGCAGGTATTTTCTCCCATGCTGGGTATGCCTGTGTTTGGTTGTAGCGGAGATTACCAAAACCCATTAATGCCGCCATCAGGCAGAGAGTACTTATCTGTCCAATGGCGAATAGTTTCAGAATATTTCTGTTTTGGCCACCATCTCGGTCATGATATCGATATTCGACTTTGCTAAATAAAAACTCTGAGCTAATTATTGATAGAACCAAACACAAAATTTTTAGAGTTGTCGAAGTGCCAAAAATTTGACGGCCAAAAAGAATTATCGGCCAATGAACCAGGTACAGCGAATAAGAGCGACTACCCAGCCAACTAATAATTTTAGGAAGACCCAAGAGTTTTGAGTTTCTCAATGCGAGTGGCATTGAAAAAATAAATAGCGCTGTTGAAAGTGTGATTATCAGTGCATCAATACCAAGTTGGTGTTCTTGTGCGCCGGCGATGAGCCCTCGTAAAATTCCTAAAAAAGAGACAGTTGCGACGACCTTTGCAATGTTGACTTGAAATTTTAAGCGCTTATTCGGCAATCTTTGAATGATTTGTGCAACGAAAACCCCAGCCAATAACTGCCATGCTCGAGAATGAAAAGAATAAAAGGGAAACAAGTCTGGATTTGGAAAGAAGCGCTGAGCATCAGGGAGATTTCTAAAATTGAAACAGCTGTAGAGACTCAATGCAGCAAGTACTGCGACTATGACCATCGCGAACAAGCCTGAGAGGCTCATTCTAAATTTTTTCATCAGGATGAATAAAATTCCAAGTGTGATGTAAAACTGCTCTTCAACTGAAAGCGACCACGTGTGCGTGAGTGGGTTTGGATACAGCGGATTAAAGTAGTCAATTTTTCGTGCGAGTAGAACATAATTTGCAAAAAATAACGATGCTCCAACGCCCGTGCGGGCCGTCTCTTGCTGAACGTGAATAAAAGACTGAGTTATAAACGAAACAACGAAAACGCAAATGATCACCACGAGAAATGCAGGGTAAAGTCTTTGCGCGCGTCGTTTGAAGAAAGTCAACAACGAGAATCCTTTACGGACAGATTCGTGTCTCAAAATTGATGACATAATTACAAACCCAGACACGACAAAAAATACGTCTACTCCTCGGTATCCGGCGGGAACAGAAAGAAATGCAAAGTCAATGTGGTTGAGAACTACGAAAAGAATTGCGATTGCGCGCAGTAACTGAATGTCATGGCGAAAACGAGTCGTCTCCGAATTTTGCAAACTACTCAGCTGATTCATCTGAGAAGTTAAGGGGCTGTGAGTGGCCAGGGTTGGGTGCGCTCGACAGCAAGGGCGAGTTCTAGAAGTAGTGGCTCTTCGAAATGTCGCGCCATGATTTGCATGCCAATTGGTAATCCGTCAACAAAACCAACTGGCACCGAGATGCCAGGGTTGCCATAAATATTTGCAGGAAAAGTCAACACGCCGTTGTTGCGCGCACCCGCAACGAGCCCGCCAAAAGTATCTGGCAACGGACCCTCAGCATCAAACGCGATGTCAGGGTTTGTAGCAGTGATTATTAAATCAACTTCACTAAAAATTTGTGCCATTCGATTATTGAGTTCAATCCGTCGCTGTTCAAATTTTCCGCGTGCCTCGGCGCCGTAAAGATTTTCAGTCATTTTCTGGCCATACCGAATCTCGGGCGTCAATTGATCAGCGCAGGCTGGCCAATAATCTTTCAGAGCAGTTCTTATCGCAACCGAACCAGTTATCGACCACGCAGCACCAAGTCGTGGCAACGAAACATCAACTGACTCGCGTCGATGCAACCCAGCAGACGCTATTAAATTCTCTGCGGCACGCTCGATCACTTCCCACATTGCAGGCGAAACAACTCCACCACCAAAATTTGGCACAACAGCAACACGCAAACCTCTTGTCGCCACGCTTCCGAGTCCGGCTTCCCATCCGAAAACGCGCGGCAAACTTAACGGGTCGTGCGCTTCGTGTCCATTTGCAACATCAAACCATCGCGCCGTGTCACGCACGCTTCGCGAAAGACAACCAGTCACAGTTGTTAAGTTTCCATTTGATGCACCAGGCCCGCGTGGGATTCGACCAAAAGTAGCTTTTAATCCAAGCAAACCAGTGAACCCCGCAGGAATCCGAATTGATCCACCACCGTCGCCGCCAGTTGCGATGCTTACTAATCCGCCAGCAACGGCAGATGCAGTGCCGCCAGAAGATCCACCTGGTGTACGACCATGTTTCCACGGGTTATGAGTTGCGCCGTGCAATATTGTCCGCGTTAAATTCACGCCACCGAATTCGCTGGCGTTTGTCTGACCAACTTTCACTGCACCACCGACACGACAAATTCGATTCACTTGTGTATCAGTTGTTTTTGAAATTCTGTCTGCAAAAACCACGCACGCTTCAGTGTCGGGCCAACCCGCAACACCATCAAGTTCTTTAACTCCAAACGGTACGCCACCAAACGGCAAAGAAATATCTGCGTTTTTTGCATCACGCTCGGCAGCTTCTTGATCTAAAAAACAAAATGCGTTGAGTTTGCTTTGCGAAATTGCCGCGAAAGTTGCCCGCAACTCTTCAAGTGGCGAGCGCTCACCATTTCGAAATGCCTCAACTAGCGAAACTGCGTCGCCTA
This sequence comes from Actinomycetota bacterium, assembly GCA_037142305.1. Lineage (GTDB taxonomy): Bacteria > Actinomycetota > Acidimicrobiia > Acidimicrobiales > Ilumatobacteraceae > BACL27. The sequence goes on along the minus strand of JBAXAW010000004.1, from coordinate 13,477 downwards.
GCCATGGAGTATCTGTCACGCATCAAAACTAGTCTGTGATGCGCCCTGAGTTATTAGAGTGAAGTGGTGGATAGTCGCAGTTTTCTTGGATTAAATCGTGTCGGCGAGACTTTAAGTTTCGAAATGCCAGTCGACCTTCGCATTTCAACGGGTGGCTCTTTTCTTTTTGGCGGTGCAGGTCTCGGTGCTTGCATTAGCGCACTTGAAACAGTTTCGAAACGCAACTTAGTTTGGGCAACTGCGCAATATTTGTCTTTCGCTAAAACAAACGAACTCGTCAAGATTGATGTAACTCTCGTTGTCAATGGTCCGCAGATCACGCAAGGTCGCGCCGTGGCTCGCGTAGGTGATCGCGAAATTCTTACTGTTAACGCCGCTTTTGGCGATCGCAATTTTGAAGCGTCTGGTCAGTTCACAAAAATGCCTGAGGTGCCCACTCCTGAGGACGTTCCGCCGCGACAACATCTACATGATTCACCTGGCACAATTCATGATTCATTGCAACAACGCGTGGTCAAGGGCCGCGACATGTCGCAACTTGATGGCTCACTCAGCGATGGCAATGTCGTGATGTGGGCGCACATTCCCGCACTGATTGAAGATGTCGACGCAACTGCGCTTGGCATTCTCGGCGACTTCGTGCCAATGGCAATCGGTCAAGCACTTGGTCTCGCAGCGGGTGGCAACAGCCTCGATAACACAATCCGCATTGTCAAACTTGTACCGACAAAATGGGTATTACTCGACATATATATAGACGCGATAGAACGTGGATTCGGGCACGGCCGAGTCAACATGTTCGCGCAAGACGGCACACTCATGGCAACCGCCAGTCAAAGTTGCAAAGCACGAAAGTGGAATACTAAGTAGATGCAACAACGACCCGGAATGACAGTGCCGCTGCCCGGCCACTTGCACGCACAGCGTGATAATTATAAAAAACTTGCTGATCTCGGTTACACAGATATTTGGTCTGCAGAATCAGATGGTGCAGATGCATTCACGCCGCTTGCTATGGCGGCAGCATGGGAGCCGCGCTTGCGACTTGGCACTGCGATCGTTCCGGCTTATACGCGTTCTCCGGCATTGATGGCACAAAGTGTTGCGACTCTTGCTGATGCTGCACCTGGAAGATTTGCAATCGGTATTGGTTCGTCAAGCAATGTCATTGTTGAACGCTGGAATGCGATTCCGTTTGATGAGCCTTATAAAAAAGTTCGAGACATAGTACGGTTTTTGCACGATGCATTGACTGGTGAAAAAATCACAAAGCAGTACGACACATTTAAAGTCGATGGTTTTCGTCTCGGCATTCGTCCAGAAGAAAAACCTCAAATTTTAGTTGCGGCATTGCGTGAAGGCATGTTGAAACTTGCGGGTCGCGAAGCAGACGGGGCGATAATCAACTGGTTATCGGCAGATGATGTTACAAAAGTTGTCGGTGTGGTCAATGACGCAGCGAAAAAATCGCAAAACCCAGGCGAGCGCGAAATTGTTGCGCGAATTTTTGTTTGCCCAAGTGAAAACGCAGACCTAATTCGCGAGTCTGCAAAACGGTTGATTGCCGCCTATCTCACGGTTCCGGTTTACGCCGAGTTTCATCGTTGGCTTGGTCGCGCAGAAAAGCTTCAGCCAATGTGGGATCTTTGGAAGGCGGGCGACCGTAAAGGTGCAGTTGCGGCAATACCAAATGAAGTTGTTGACCAACTATTCGTTCATGGCAGTGCAGCAAAATGTCGTGAAACAATCAAAAGATATTTCGACAACGGTGTCACGACTTCGTCGCTTGCAATTGTTGCGTTTGATCCAGAAGTAAATTTCTGGGATTGTGCCGAAGCACTTGCACCAACCGCGGTTTAATCTATGTCGGTAAGCGAAACAGACTCAGAGGTCTCTGCACGTCTCGAACTTGAGCAAACACAACGAAGTGAAGGATGGAAACTTCTTCGTGGCTTACTTCGTGATCAACGTAGAAATCTCGTCATCGGTGGAGTTATTGGAATCACCTGGGCGTCGTTCAAAGTTGCGATCCCGCAAGTTACAAAGTTTGCAATCAATAATGGCATCGAAAAAGATGGACCACTTCTTGGATGGGCTGTAACTATTGCGTGTTTGGGTGTTGTCACCGGCGTTCTCTCTGGGCTTCGCCGATATGTCGCGTTTCGAGAAAGTCGCTGGGCCGAAACGCTGTTGCGTGAAAAATTGTTCTCACATGTTCTCGGATTGAATATCGGCTACCACGACAAAACGCAAACTGGGCAATTGATGAGTCGTGCGTCGAGTGACTTGATGCAGATTCAGGCGTTCATTGTGATGATTCCGATCACTTTGTCAAACGTCATTCAGATTTTCGCTGTCGCGACAATTTTATTTATCACAGACCCAGTTTTGGCAATCGTCGCAATGTTGCCATTGCCTTTTGTAAATATCTCTGCGCGCCGATTCAGCAATCGAATTCATCCGATTTCAATTGCTGTACAGGCCGAGCAGGCACAACTCGCGAACGTCGTCGAAGAATCAGTTTCTGGTGTTCGGGTGATTAAGGGTTTCGGTGCTGAACAAGTGCAATTCGAAAAACTTGAGAAAGAAGCAGACGATATATTCGGCGAAGCGATGAAAGCCGCGAAGATTCGCAGTAATTTTCTGCCAGCAATTGATGTACTACCAGCACTCGGCGCCGTTGGTGTGCTCGGGGTCGGCGGTCACCGAGTTCTCTCTGGTCAACTCTCAATCGGCGATCTCGTTGCATTCAATGTTTATTTAACATTATTGGTTTGGCCGTTGCGAAATATAGGCATGATCGTTGCACTTGGTCAACGTGCAGCGGCAGCACTGGTGCGAATTCAAGAAGTACTCTCAACGAACTCAGAAATCACCGACCCACAAGTTGCTAAGTCTTTGCCACGCGCAACTAATTCGCAACTTGGCGCGATCAAGTTTGACCATGTGCAGTTTGGCTACGACCCAGTGCAACCTGTTTTGACGAATTTCAATTTAGAGATCATGGCAGGCGAGTCGATCGCAATAGTTGGCGCAACTGCGTCGGGCAAATCAACAGTCGCAAGGCTGTTGTTGCGCTTTTACGACACAAATAACGGCCACATTTTTCTTGACGGTATCGATATTCGCAAACTCAAACTCCGCGATTTGCGGCAAGAAATTGGCGTCGTTTTTGAAGACACTGTGCTTTTCAACGACACGGTCACGAACAATATTTCTTTCGCCAAGCCCAATGCTGCTCAGGCTGATCTTGAGCGTGCCGCAAAACTCGCTGGTGCGCATGACTTCATTTTGCAATTACCAAACAAATACGAAACAATAATCGGTGAACGGGGCTTTTCACTTTCTGGTGGGCAGCGCCAGCGCATTGCGATTGCCCGTGCAATTATTTCTGATCCACGTGTTCTTGTGCTTGACGATGCAACTAGTGCGGTTGACCCGAGCAAAGAAGGTGAAATCCGCGATGCGATGCGTACGGTGATGTCTGGACGAACAACAATCGTCATCGCACACCGACCCGGCACGATTGCTTTGGCGCAACGCGTTGTGTTCATTGACGACTCAACAATTGCTGCGATCGGTAAACATGAAGAACTCGTTGCAAGTAATACTCGTTATCGCGAAGTACTTGCAAGCATGGAGCAATCAAAGACACTGCGTTCCACAGAGAGTGCAAAATAATATGTGGCACGCCGGTGGAGTAAGCGACGAAGATCGTCTTAGCCGCGCGCAAGCCCGCACAATTATTGGTCGTGTGTTCAAAATGGCGGCGCCATTTAGAAAGACAATTTATTTATCTTTTGCGTGTGTGATGGTCACAACAGCGACAACACTGTCTGCACCGATAATTGTTCGCCACGGCATTGACGCTGGTATTCGAGCCAAAAATTCTGGCGAACTAAATAAATCAGTAGTTCTATACCTAATTGTTGTTTCACTCACATATACATTTGGTCGACTTTTGTTTGTGTTTGTAAACCGTACCGGAGAGTCATTTTTGCGTCTGTTGCGCCTCGCCGTGTTTAGGCAAATGCAACGGCAGTCAATGGCTTTCTTTGATCGCAACAAAGCTGGTGTGCTTGTCGCTCGAATGACTGCCGACATCGAGTCAATGTCAGAACTCGTGCAATTTGGTCTGTTGCAGTTTTTGTCAGCGGCACTGATGCTAATTTTTGCAATTGTTGTGTTGCTCTTGCTGAGTTGGCAATTGACAATTGTTGCGTTAATCGTGATGCCAATTTTGGTTTTGGCTTCAATTAAGTTTCAGCGTGACTCAAACAAGGCTTATCTAGTTGTGCGCGAACGTGTTGGCACCAATCTTTCGGCGCTGCAAGAAGGTATAACTACCGTGCGAGTGATCCAGGCTTACGCTCAAGAAGAAGAGGCGATTCGTAAATTCAAGATTTCAAACCGCGCGCTTTTCGCAAGTCACGAAAAGAGCGTTCGTGTTTCAACATGGTATTTCGCATTAATCGAGTTCTCCGGTGTTCTGGCAGGCGGTTTAATGATTGGTATCGGTGGATGGTTTGTTCACCGCGGCACAGTCACACTTGGCACTGTTGTTGCTTTCGTATTACTACTCTCAAGTCTGTTTGATCCGGTTCAGCAACTCTCACAGTTATACAACACGGTGCAATCAGCTGGCGCGGCTCTCAATAAGCTTTTCTCAATTCTTGATTCAAAACCAGAAGTTGACGAACACCCGGCTGCAATTGAGTTGCCAGAGACCGGAGACCTCAAGGTCAAAAATATCTCGTTTACGTATGCAGCTTCAGAGATTCCGGCACTTAATGATGTTTCAATAACAGTTGGAGTTGGCGAAAAACTTGCGCTGGTTGGGCCGACGGGTGCAGGTAAATCAACATTGGCCAAATTAATGGCCCGACTTTATGATCCGGCTGAAGGCACGGTTGAGTTTGGTGGTGTCAATTTAAAGATGGCAACCATGGGTTCTCTACGCAATCGAATCGTCGTTGTGCCGCAAGAAGGTTTTTTATTCAACGGCACAATCCGCGATAACTTGCGCATTGCCCGCGTCGAAGCAACTGACGCCGAAATTGAATCAGCGATCGCCGCAATTGGCGCAACCGAACATTTCGCTCAATTTTCTGATGGGCTCGACACACAAGTTCGTGAACGCGGAAGTCGATTGTCGGCAGGCGAGCGGCAATTAGTTGCACTTGCTCGTGCCGCACTTGTTGATCCTGCAGTGCTGGTGCTTGACGAAGCAACTTCAAATCTTGACCCCGGCACTGAAGCCGAAGTTGAATACGCACTCGAGCGATTGATGACTGGCCGCACTGTTATTGTCGTGGCTCACAGACTTTCGACTGTGCAGCGTGCCGATCACATAGCTGTCGTTGTCGATGCAAAAATCGCTGAGTATGGCAGTCACAATGATTTGCTTGCACGCAACGGCCACTACGCACAACTTGCCCGCGCCTGGGCGCAGTCGCATTCAATAACTAGCTAATTTTAATTTTTACTATTGCGTCAAGACCAACGCCGCTAGGCGATGGCGCAAGTTCTAAATTCATATTGCTTGTGAGGGCTAATTGCGCAGCAATCGCTAATCCGAGCCCGCTGCCTTGCACTCCAGTTGCTGAATCTCGATGGGTCGTCCCTCGCCAAAATCGATCGAATGCGTGTGCTCGCTGATCGGCAGTAAGTCCAGGCCCTTGATCGCGGATAGTGACTACGACTTGATTTGACATCAGTTGTGCAATCACAATTATTTTCGCACTCGGCGGTGAGTGCTCAATAGCATTATCTATGTAGTTGCTAACTATTTCACGAAGTGCAAGTTCGTTGGTCAGACAATTTATTTGATCTGTAGTTTCAACGACAAGTTCAATTTCGTTTTCTGCAGCAAGAAAAGACCATTCGTCGCATAGTTCATTTAGCACACTGTTCACATCAACATTTTCTATTTCAAGAACGGCGCCTTCTGTACGAGCAAGCCGCAAAAGTTGCTCAGTCAAATTCGTTAGTCGGTCAGTTTCGTTAAGGGCCGCCTCAATATGTTCGTTCGCGATCGTCGGTGAGCCTTCGACCGAATCTCCAGCCTGTTCTAAACGCAGACGCAATGCGGTAAGTGGGGTGCGCATTTGATGAGCAGCATCACCAGAAAAAGACCGTTGACGCTCGAGCATATTTTTTACTCGGATTGCCATGGCGTTAAAAGACTTTGCTAATTCGCGAGTTTCAATTGGTCCATGTTCGTCAACAATCGCCGAAACATCACCATGGGCGAAACGATCGGTCGCAGTTCTTAAATGGGTCAATGGTCGAGAGACGACCGATGAAAGCAAAAATGCTGCGATGATCGCCATAGCGACAGCGACTGCCGCAGCTATCAGAATCCCGCGAATTTGATGATTGACCAGATCGTCAATTGTGCTTTTCGGATACGTAAGTCTGACTACACCCAGAACATTTTCACCGAAAACTATTGGAATCGCGACAAAAATTAATTGTTCACCAAGAGTATTTGATAGTCGCTCACCCGATCTGAATGATCCGGCAAGCGCAGCAGCGATTTCTGGTCGCGATTTGTAATCTTCGCCAGCGATGTCAGTTGCCGAACTCGAAGCTAATAAGTATCCATTTTCGTCAACAATAATCGCAGTCGAGTCACTAAATTCCGCAAATTCGTTTAACAGTTTCGTGGCGGTTATGGCGATAGCGCTGTCTTTTGTTAGCAAAATTTGAGAGGCTTGCCCACTTAGAGAATATGCGTCGCGTTCAAGAGTAATGATGATTTGATCGCGCTCAATTCGAGACAAGTGCGATGCAAGCGGCACATCATGCGCGATGAGAACCAAAATTACGACTCCAACTACAACGAACAAGAACCTGAGTTTCATTTAGGCTCCTCAAATCGAAATCCAACAGAACGAATTGCAGTTATCCATCCTGGGTTGCCAAGTTTTTTGCGGAGTGCTGCGATATGAGCATCTAAAGTTTTCGTTGGACCATACCACTGCGTATCCCAAACTCTTTCAAGTATGTCATTACGACGATGTACGACACCAGGTGATGTAGCGAGAAATTCAAGTAAATCAAATTCTTTTGCAGTCAGAAAAATTTCGTCATCGTTGAGTGTCACTTTTCTGTTCTGTGCATCAATATTCAGCTGACCCAAAATCAGATTGACCTGTGGTTTTGTTTCTTGTACCGTCAAACGTCGAGTGACTGCTCTAATCCGAGCAATCAATTCGCGCAGCCCAAAAGGCTTAGCAACATAATCGTCGGCACCAGACTCAAGTCCGAAAACACGGTCAATTTCGTCAGCTCTTGCCGTAAGCATGATTATTGGCACTTGTGAAACGAGTCGTACTTGTCGGCACACTTCAAAACCATCAAAGTCAGGTAATCCAATATCCAACAGCATGATGTCGTACGCAGTTGCTTCGACTGCTTGCTTGCCAGTAGCGACGTGAGTCACAGACATTCCCGCCGCAGTGAGCCCGAGAACCAATGAAGTCGCAATTGGTTGATCATCTTCAACAATTAATACATGCACATCTACAGTGTTGTGGCTCAAGAGTGCAAATATGCATAACTTGAAGTGAGTTTCTGGTTTCATCACAAAATTGGATGAATCTTGGATAACTCATTACCTTTCGTTTAATAACGACCATTAACTTAAAAGATATGAAACCAGCAATCGCCACTTCACTTTCTTTCGCAGGTGTTCTTCTCGCAGGTGGACTCGCATTCTCAATAAACTCAAACGTCTTAGATAACAGCACTTCAGTAGCTAGTGCAGCGCAGTCGATTAATTCAACTGTTATTAAGGATGTATCTGCAAGGTTGCCATCGTCTGCTCTCTCTAGCGCTGGTCAAGACACTTCATATGAGGTTGCAGGCGTTGGAATAGCAACAATAAGAATTTTGCCCACAGGCTTAAGTGTCGTAAAAGTTGTGCCTCAAAGTGGTTTCACCTTCGAAGTTAGCCAAGTGAAGACAAACCGAGTCATGATTAATTTTAGTTCTCCGGGCGAATCAATGGCATTTAAGGCTCGACTCGTAAATGGGCAAATTGTCACAGCCGTCGACATAACAACTCCGCCTGTATTGAGCGTCCCAAACCGCAGTCGCAATGATGATGACGATGATAAAAATGACGCTAACGAGAAATCCGAAACGCACCACAGTGGCTTCGAAAGTGATGACGACTGATATGAGCACATTCTTTGGTCTTCCAGCACATCCACTATTGGTTCACGTGCCTATCGTCTTGATTCCGCTTGCGGCAATAACTGCGATCATCTCAATCCACAAAAAGTACCGTCGAGAAATGTTGTTGGTTACTGCAGCGATGGCGGTTATCGGCGCAGCGTTTCTTTTTCTTGCCGCAGGTGCTGGCGAATCATTACAGCACGATCTGCCGAGATCGCGATCAATTCACGAGCATGCTGAGTTAGGCGATAAATCACAAGGGCCAACCGCCGTGTTTGCATTTGCCGCAGTTGGCGCAGTTTTATCACTCGAAGCATCGCGCCGTAAGTTTGAATATAAAGGCAAGTCGTTGCCAAAGTGGTCGGCAACTGCTTTACTCGCGCTAACAGTTGTTGGTGGAGTCGCCGCAACAGTTGCAGTTTCTCAAGCAGGCCACTCAGGTGCCAAAAGTGTCTGGGAGTCACGCCTTGCCGAGAAGAAGCCTTAATAACTAGCATCGGTCTATGGCGGCTGATGATCTCGCCAAAGCGCGCAGTGACTTTGCTGACCGAAATCCGCAGAGTCACAAATATTTCGATGAGGCGCGAAAGTATTTACCAGGTGGACACACTCGAACTGTTTTAACGCACGCGCCGTTTCCATTAGTTTTTGCGTCTGGCGAGGGTTCGACTCTGACAGATCTCGACGGCCACACATATATAGACATGCTTGGCGATTACACCGCAGGCTTGCTTGGCCACAGTGAACATCGAGTAATTGATGCTGTGACTGCGGTACTAAAAACCAATGCAAGTGTCGGTGGCATTCACCCCGCCGAATCTCACTTAGCAAAACTGATGTGTGAGCGTTTTGCGCTTGATCGTGTGCGGTTCACAAACTCAGGCACAGAAGCAAATCTGATGGCGATCACCACAGCGATGCAAGCAACCGGTCGTAAGCGGATCATGGTTTTTCATGGTGGTTATCACGGCGGGATTCTTTATTTTGCGAGCGGTGCCGCCCCGTGGAACGCGCCTTATGAGTTCGTTGTTGCTCCATACAACGACGAAGTTGAAACGATAAAACTAATTACCGAAAACGCCGAGTCGCTCGCAGCCGTAGTTATCGAGCCAATGCTCGGTTCTGGTGGTTGTGTGCCAACATCTGCCGAGTTCGCAAAAAGTGTGTTCAATGCAGCCAAAAAAGTTGGTGCTGTTGTGATCGCTGACGAAGTAATGACTTCGCGACACGGTGCTCATGGGATGTTTGATTTGCATGGCGTCAAAGCTGACATCACAACTTTTGGCAAATATATTGGCGGGGGTTTTTCGTTTGGTGCGTTTGGTGGACGAGCAGACTTGTTAGATCAATTTGATACAAGCACTGAAGCCAATCGTGATCGAACAATCTCGCATGCTGGCACATTCAATAACAACATTTCATCAATGACTGCAGGGTGTGTAGTGCTTAGCGAAGTTTTCACGGCAGATGTTGCGGTTGCCCACACCGCACGAGGCGAAGAGTTTCGTAAAACAGTTGCAGCCGTGTTATTAAAACATGACTTGCCACTTTCAGTGAGCGGATTTGGTTCGATGATGTCTTTGCATGCACTCGCGCACGCGCCTAAAACACCGATAGACGTAGCAAAGCGAGATGACAAATTGCAAGAACTAGTTTTTTTTGGGTTGCTCAAACGCGGTGTTTACACAGCCGCACGCGGAATGATGAATCTCAGTTTGCCGCTCACCGACGACCAACTCGCCAAAGTGCTTGACGCACTCGACGACACAGCCAAAACACTCGCTAGTAATTGAAATTAAATGTCGGCCAAGATAGTTTCAAGTTTGAGTTTTGGTTCGTCGACTTCAAGGCGTTGTAAGCGGTAGCGGTTTTCAAATAACGCGACAAGTGCACCGTCACCACGTTTCAAAATACGAACGCCGCCAATCTGGCGCAAGCGGTCGGCGCTTGCTTCATCAGTGACCCGAATCGCTTGATACGAAAGCGGGCTTATTTCGGTTGGCGAATTGAATTCGTGTTCTAGTCGATGAGACAGAACTTCAAATTGCAGCGCACCAACTGCAGCCAAAATTGGGTGAGAGTCACCAACATTTGGGTCTCGTAAAACTTGCACAACACCTTCTTCATCTAGTTGCGCTAAACCGCGTCGAAACTGTTTGACGCGAGAACTTTCAATTGGTCGCGCTGTTGCATAAACCTCTGGGGCAAATCTTGGCACCGCAGGGTATTCGACTCGTTCTGCAGAAAACAGCGTGTCGCCAATTTTCAAACCAGATGCGTTGATTAAGCCGATGATGTCACCAGGAAACGCATCTTGAATAATCGTGCGGTCTGAGCCAAATGCAGATGTCGCATATTTTGTGCTGAGAACTTTGTCTGTTCGAGAGCAAGTTACATCCATTCCCCGCTCAAATTTGCCAGTGCAAACTCGAGCAAACGCCAGTAAGTCGCGATGGCGTGGGTTCATGTTGGCCTGAATCTTAAAAACGAATGCAGAGAATTCGTCATCAAGTGGTTGGGCTTCGCCGGCTAAATTTTCTCTTGCAACTGCAGGTGGTGCAAGATCAATAACTGCGTCAAGCAACATTCGCACGCCGAAGTTTGTCAGAGCAGAACCCACAAAAACTGGTGTCGTTACCCCAGCCAAAAAACTCTCAACGTCAACATTTGCGCCGATCGCGTCAAGCAATGAGCAACCTTCAAGTGCGGCATTCCATGCAGAACCTTCTTCGATTGTCGCTCGATCTGTTGGCACGATTTCTTCCGGTGCCTCTGAGCCACCACGAGCCGTACGGGTAAACCTTATGAATTCATTTGTGCGCCGGTCGATCACGCCGCGAAAATCACCAGGGATCCCGACTGGCCATGTGGCTGGTGTAGGGCGCAAACCAATTTGTTGTTCAACTTCATCTAACAGTTCAAGAGGGTCACGACCAGGGCGATCGTATTTGTTAAAAAACGTCAGCACTGGCAAATTACGCGAACGGCAAACTTGAAAGAGCTTCAAAGTCTGCGCTTCGATTCCTTTGGCGATGTCAAGAACCATGATTACCGCGTCAACTGCAGCCAAAACACGATATGTATCTTCAGAGAAGTCTTTATGACCAGGGGTATCGAGCAAATTGAACACATGGTCGCGATACGGAAACTGCAGCACGGTCGACGAAATCGAAATACCGCGTTCGCGCTCAAGTGCCATCCAGTCAGATGTTGACGCTCGACCACCAGCGCGCGCCTTTACTGCTCCTGCTTCTTGAACCGCGCCGGCATATAGCAAAAACTTTTCAGTAAGTGTCGTTTTACCAGCGTCGGGGTGAGAAATGATCGCAAATGTGCGTCGGCGCGCAGCCTGAAACAGCACATCTAAATCGGTATTCATTGAGTCGCAGTTTACTTAGTTAAAGGTTCAGTAGTCGGAAGTAAACCGAAAGTAACAAAATCATTCGTAATGTCGGATGCTGTCTTAATCAACAAAGGAAGATATTTTTCGGTGAGCATCTTAAGAGAGGTCTCAGCGGCATTCACTGTCACATTTATTGCAGCAATTGTTTTGCCGTGCATATTATGAACAGGCACTGCGACTGAACGAATGCCGTATGAAAGCTGTTCATCAGATAGCGCCCATTTTTGTTTTCTAATTTTTGCCAAATTTGTATCAATCTGTTTGCGGCTTGGAGTAATTCGGGGGATCACGCCTGAGTTGGACGGCAATTTCAGTACTTTGTCTAAAGTTCGCGAATCTAAATCAGCAAGCATGACCATTCCCATCGATGTTGAAATCGCTGGAAATCTGGTTCCGATATGAACAGAGATACCAATAATTTTGGCAACTGGTACTCGAGCCGTATATACAATGTCGCTTCCGTCTAGCTCTGACATTGAACTCGACTCGCCTGTCTTAGCGACCAACGCAACCAGGTGAGGTTGAACGACATCCCACATCCCTTGCGAAGAGACATATGAAGTGCCGAGTTCAAGAGTTTTTGGTGTGAGCATGTAATGACTACCGATGAGCCTCACATAACCAAGTTTTTCAAGTGTTAACAGCAGACGTCGGGCAGTTGGTCGCGCGAGTGATGTGATTACGGCAACATCGCTAACCGTGAGCTCCATTTTTGCGGGAGTGAAGGCTTTGATGACGTCAATACCCCTAGCGAGCGATTCAACGAAATCAGTGCTTTGAGGCAACTTAATTCGCTTTGACTTGGCTTGCACGTCTCAAACCTACATGCTGTTTTGAGCTTTTCGCCATTGTACGCATTGTGGTAAGTTGTCCGTTAACAAGAGCTAGGCGTAGACAACATCAACCAAATTGAATGGAGAGGCAATGTCACCAGCAACTGCGATTCAGCGTCACCACCACTTAACTTTATGCACTGGTACCGCGCAAGAAGATTATGATTTTCACACAAAAATATTGGGTCTTAAGAGTGTTAAGAAGACTGCTCTTTACGATGGCGTTGTTCCGATTTACCATTTGTATTACGGCAATGATCTTGGTGAAGAAAGCACACTGATCACTTGTTTCCCGATGCGTCAGTCAGGACGAGTCGGACGAAAAGGCACTGGTCAAATAAGTGCACTCAGTCTTTCTGTGCCACAGTCAAGTCTCGGATTTTGGAGCAAGCGACTAACTGATCACGGTGTAGCAAATAAAGAAGATCAGCGCTTTGGTGAGAAGATGATTAAATTTCAAAACCCGGGCGGAATTGACTATGAACTTGTCGGCATCGCTGATGATGACCGCAAGCCCTACACGGGTGGTGGTGTGCCGAGCGAGTACGGGATTCGTGGAACACATGGCATCACAGTTTCGGTAGCAAGTTTCGAAACTTCACTTGAATTTATGGAACTCGCGTGGAATGGCAAACAGACGGCAAAAGACGGAAACTCGGTTCGATTTGAAGTCGGAAATGGTGGAACCGGAACGCTTGTCGATTTTCATCGGGATCCGAGCCTGGGTCAAGGTACGTGGACATTCGGTGAAGGAACAGTTCACCATTGTGCATTTCAGGTTGAAAGCCTTGACGTTCAAACAGATGTCAAAGCACATATTGAAGGACTCGGTTTCACTGATGTTTCCGATCGTAAAGATCGTGGATATTTTGAATCGGTTTATGTGCGTACACCAGGCGGTGCGCTATTTGAAGCGACAGTCAGCAAGCCTGAAGGTTTTCTGATTGACGAGACATATGAGAACATGGGGACTTCGTTTCAAATTCCACCTGTTTTTGCCGACCAGGCACAGTGGATCAAAGAATTCCTAGAGCCACTCAATTACTAGGTGACAACT
>JBAXAW010000003.1:0-40718 GCA_037142305.1 Actinomycetota bacterium | reverse complement strand
GTTTGATGACTTGGCTCCAGCCAGTGTCGCTTGGTTTCGCGTGATCGGCGCAGCACTTGTATTGATTGCAGTTTCTATTCCGACATTGCGTCGTGACGGACGCTGGACCCGAAACGAATTAATTTCAGTCAGCCTGTTTGGAATCTCAACTGCATTAATGAATTTGTTTTTCTACTTGGCGATTCAGCATCTCGATCTTGGCAAAGGCGTGGCGATTGAATTTATTGGTCCAATCACTGTTGCTGCACTTCGAACTCGCACAAGCCGAAACGCACTCGCACTGGTCTGCGCCGTAATTGGTGTCTTGATACTTTCTGGAATTGAACTTGGCAATGAACCAGTCGGGCTATTTTTTATTTTTCTGGCATCAATCATGTGGGCTGCTTACATCGTCATCGGAGCGAAAGTTGCGCGCTTTGATCGCGGTGTCTCGGGCTTAGGTGTTGGCTTGTTGATAGGCGCAATTTTTATTGCACCATTTGGTGCACCAACAAGCGGACCAGCCTTTAGTGCGCCATGGATTCTGGCAACTTGTTTCTTAGTTGGAATTCTTTCGAACGCAATTGGGTACGGAATCGATCAATACACTTTGCGCAGAATCCCGGTAAGAAGATTTTCTATTTTGCTTGCACTATTACCAGTAACGGCAACAATATTTGGTTTAGTTTTTCTTGATCAAGTGCCAAGTATCACCGACTTAATTGGTATCAGTTTTGTACTCGCTGGCGTTGTCGTGCAACAACGCGACACACTTCCTGCTACCGAAGTAGTCGCATAGTCAATAAAACCTGAACTCTTTTCGTCAGTCAAGTTAGACTTGTTGCTTCTGCGAGGATGTATTGGTTCGGTATGCGTATAATCCCCAAAAAAATATTTAGACGTATCAGTTGCGTTATTTGCATGGCAATATTTGTTGCTGGGGTTACGCCGTTGAGTCATGTAAACGCCGCCGACGGACAACTGCCGGGCGGAATCGTCGTATATGGTCGCGGATTCGGTCACGGTCGCGGGCTTAGTCAATACGGCGCATACGGCTGGGCAACGACATCTGGTTGGTCGTGGGAGCAAATTATCGACTTCTATTACGGAGGGGCAACCGGCAACACTCGCTCACCTCTCGAAGCACCGAACCAAGAAATGAGTATTTGGCTGAGTTTGTTTAATGCAAAACAAACTGGCGTCGTTTCAGACTCTGGCACCATGCGATTACTTGAAGACACAGATCAGGCAAGGCGTTTCACCAGCATGATTGCCCGTGAAAAGACTGGCACTGAACGCGTTTATCAAGTTTGGGGTTCAGCAGAACGCAAGTGTCTAGCCGAGACTGATGTGCCAGAAGCATCTGGTTTCACACTCGTCGGTGAGTTCAGTGGGCAGGCATCATTTTTAACTAACGCCAGTCAAGACTCTGCAGGTGCGGCGGTTGAGACGGTCGGTCTCTGCGAGCCGAAAACTGCGTCGTTAAATCAAGTTCGCTACTATCGCGGATTAATTCGTGCGATGAACAACTCCAAAAATGAAAATCGAACGATCAACATTGCTCGCCTTGACGATTATCTCCGCGGTGTCGTGCCGCGTGAGTCGCCCTCAAGTTGGGGTGATGCTGCTGGCGGTGCTGGAATGAATGCTCTGCGCGCGCAAGCTGTTGCTGCTCGGTCTTACTCGGTTACTGAAAATCGCTATGACGGTTTGGCCAAAACTTGCGACACACAAGACTGTCAAGTTTATGGTGGTGCAGCTTTACGCACTGCATTAAATGCCACCCCAACTGTTTTAGAAACTGCGAATACAGACCGAGCAGTTCTCGAAACGGCTGGAATAATTATTCGCAATCCACAAGGCAACGTTGTGCGTGCCGAGTTTTCATCTTCAAATGGTGGGCGAACTGCGGGCGGAGCGTTTCCAGCGCAAGTTGACCAGGGCGATCTTGCGGCCAACAGTTCATTGATGGTTTGGTCTCGTGGTTTTTCTGCAGCGCAAATTGTGACGAAGTATCCGCAAATCGGAATTCTTACGTCTGTGACTACGACCAATGACGGACTTGGCGGAGATTGGGGTGGCTACGCGCTTCAAGTCACAGTCACGGGCACTACTGGCGCTGTGAAAATGTCAGGCTGGGAGTTTCGCACCGCACTTGATCTGCCGTCACCTTGGTTTGGTGTGACGCCTATATTTGGAGCACCACTAGATGCCGGAGCAGTTGGTGCAATGTTGTTTGTCGGTGACTCTGTCGGCGAAAGTATTGCCACAGAATTTAGTGCAATAGTCACTCCTGCTTATCCGTCAATAAATTTTCAGGCAATTCTAAATCGATGCATGGTTGGGCCAGCTTGTGTAACCCCTGATAAAGGTTTACCTGATGCACTCGCAGTGATTAACTCTCTTACCCCAGAACAGTTTCCGAGTATTGCGATGATTCAACTGGGCTACAACGATGACCCGAGCACAATGTCTAGTGACGTGACTCAAGTAGTTAACGCACTCAACTCTCGCAATGTTCAACGAATAGTTTTTATAAATCTTTCAACACGTCGAACATCGCAAAATTACGCTCTGTCAAATGCCGCGTTCGCTACAGCGGCAACAACAAATCCAAACGTTTCGGTTCTTGATTGGAATGCAGCAAGCAGTGCCGCATCTCAATCACGGTGGTTTCGTGATGATGTACACCTCACTACTACTGGCCGTGCGGAGTTTGCACTGTTTCTGCGCAACCAACTTGATGCATTGCGTACACAAGGTTTAATCACGGCTAACGCTTCAAATGTTTTACCACTTGCCGTGCCTTTGATAACTGGCAACCGTGGTGCACCTGTTTCAACTTTGCAAAAGGCGCTAAACACGGCGCTTGGACTCAAGAAGAAACAAAAACTTTCTACAGATGGAAATTTTGGCAAGGGTACCGCAACTGCTGTCGCCAAACTAGAAGAGCTTAAAGGTCTACCAATTGATGGCATTGCCGATGCCGCGGTGCTCGCCGCTTTAGGTATTGACTCGACAACATTCTCACTGGGGTTTAAATCACACCATACTTCTGTGGCGGCAGCCCAAACTGCTCTGAGCCGCGTGCTCGCTGTAAACATGAAAGCCGATGGCATCTTCGGCTCTGGCACCGCCACGCAGTTAAAGAAATTTCAAAAGACTGTCGGGCTCAAGCAAACTGGTGTGATTGATCGCACGACTTGGCTGTCACTACTCGCAGCCAGCGCCGCGGTTGTGACAACTAAATAGCTTAAAAATTATTTGGTTGCGAAGCGGGCGTGCCATGAAGCGTCGCTAACCAAAGTCGGATAAGCCGCTTTGTATTCGCGCTTTAGTCGACGATAGTTAAGTGCAATATCTTTGGTCACTACGCACACTTCCCGCAATAACAAGAAGAATCGACGTGAGTCGCGCTCAACCAAGAAACCTTCAGGCAGACGGTCGTGGCGATACAAAATGCGGTTATATCGAGTTGCAAGCCCAACGGCGCGTGAGTCAATTGGCGCTGTCTTCAGCACATCTCGGCGCAATATCTTCGGCAAAATATAACCACCTACAAGGGGTATCGCCAGAGCGAAACCAATTAACCGAATAGCTTTTGGCCTCGGCTTGGTAATCGCAACATCTGCAAGTTCAGCCGATAGCAGTCCTGGCTTTTCTTCGGTAACTTTGCGCAATTCGTCATGCAGAGCCGAATGATCGGTTGCCATCAATGCCTCTGGGCCAGCCAAGTATGCACGAACGCCACGAATCATGTATTCAACGCTGGCATAACGCATCGAAAACAGATTGCGAAAACTCAGTGCGATAAATCGACGCGCTAAGTGCCACCAATGGTGATTTGCAAACACGAGCGTGTCGACTATCGCGAAATTTCGTTTCTCATAAAACAATGACGATGGATTATTCTTTAATCCGAAATCTGCGTGCCAAACAATCACACCGTTCATCGTCACGCTGTGTTTGCCGGTGTGCATTAAGCCAAACGCGACGTCGTCACCGCGCACGAAAACTGGCAGCGGGTTATCGCGTGTAATTGAAATTGGAAACGCCGTATACCACCAAGCCGTGTACGCAAACTTTTTTTCACGAGCGTCGCGTAGCGCAAGTTTGCGTTCACGTAAATCGTCTTCGCGGCCGATTGCCCGCAACGGATAAAGAGATCGCCAACGATATTTTGAACCGGCCTCAAACTGCATCCACGCCTGTTCTTCACTGAGCATTGCTCCATGAATGCACAGATTTGCGTCACGGGCAAAAGTAAACAAAGCAAATGTTCGCACAAGCGCTTCTGGCTCAAGTGTGATGTCATCATCCATCAACAGCACATGGGTTGACCAACCTTCATCGCGCAAATGGATGATTCCGCGGGCGAACCCACCAGCACCACCCAAGTTTGGATTCTGAACAACCGTTATGGGGGCATTGGGGGCAGTATCAAATTCAATATTGCGTGCATTGTCTACTACCAAAATTCGCATGTGATCGCGCAAAGAATCAACATTTTCAACTAGCTGTAAAACTTTAGCCACAGTGGGCTTTACATAATCTTGGCGATTGAAAGTTGTAATTGAAAGACTCAGGCGCACTTCGCGAGGTGCTGTTGTCGTAGTTGTCCATTGTCCGCCCGAAACAACTACATCTGATTGCTCGGCGCTGACCCTGACAAAATAAGTACCGATTGATGATTTTGTAAAGTCAGGCACTTCTAATGTTGTTTTGCCACTTGAAGAAATTCCAGCACTGGCGACAATATTTTCTCGCAGCGATAGCCCGCGAACCGCTGACCTAACGCCGACCAACTCGATCCGTCCAGAGCCAGAAGCATGCACAGTGACGCTCAAACAATCAACTGAAGTTAGACGCCTCCAACGACCAGCGGCGAATACCCCGAATGAAGTGTCAAAGCTAATTTCGGCGCCTTTAACAAGCAGCGCAGTTTCGTTGGCGAAACTTACATCACCCTGAGCGCGCACATACAGCAGCGGCTCTGTGGTTTCAGCGCGTGGTAGAACCAAACGCTGTAATAAAAAACTTGTCATTTCATACCATCGGATCTATAGAAAATGAGGGCAACGGTTTATTGCTCGCTAAACAGTTAAGCATCTCGCGCGAGGCGCCAAGTGCTTCATGAATCGTTACATCCATGTCTAAATAGCGGTAAGTACCGAGTCTGCCCATGAAAGTCACTCCAGTTGCTGTTCTTGCCCGCTCTACATAATTAAGTAACAGCTCTTTTTCTTTGACGCGACGAATCGGATAGTACGGCGTATCACCCTCTCCACACAATCGCGAGTATTCGTGATACACCACGGTGCGGTCATGACTCTCCCATGGTGCAAAATGTTTGTGCTCAGTGATTCGCGTGTAAGGCACATCCACATCGCAATAATTTACAACTGGATATTTCTGATAGTCGCCGTCTCTCGTCTCGGCGACAAAATCAAGTGTTCGATAACCAAGTCGGCCGTATTCGTAGTCGAAGTACGCATCAATTGGTCCTGTCCAAATCACATGATCAAACTCGCCAAATTCGCGAAATTCGGCTGTGTCTTTTGGCGAGAACTTTGTACTCAGGCGCAGAGAAATATTTGGGTGATTCAAAATCGCCTCAACGATTGGCGTATAGCCGTCTTTTGGGATTGCCTGATGCGGATGATTGAAATATGAATCGTCCTCGTTAAATCGCACTGGTAGCCGCGCCAAAATACTTGCAGGTAAATCTTTTGGGTCAACCCCCCATTGCTTTGCGGTATACCCAGAGAAAAATGCGTCGTATAATTCACGTCCAACAAATCGCAAACCCTGGTCTTCGAAAGAAACAGGCGAGGTTATAGTCGCATCACCCTTTGTGGCGATAAACGCTTCGGCTTGTTGCGGCGTAAAGTCGGTGCCAAAGAACTGATTTATCGTCGTCAAGTTCACGGGCAACGAATACATTTTGCCTTTTGAGATCGCTTTGACTTTGTGGTTGTACGGCATCATCTCGCCAAAACGGTTGATGTACTCCCAGACATGCTCGTGCTGCGTGTGAAAAATATGCGGCCCGTAGGTATGCACCAACACACCGGTTTCGTGGCGAGAGGTGTGGCAATTGCCAGCAACGTGATCGCGAGTGTCAAAGACAACTGATTTGTGGCCGGCGGTTGCTAGCTCTCGGGCGACAACTGCACCCGTAAAACCTGCTCCAACTATGGCAAAACGCACTAGATAATCATACGACCTGGGCTAGTCGCGCCGAGTTAACTCGTTAACTAGCTAGTGCGCGAGCCATGGCGCACACGCGCCTTCAAGATCACGGATTTGAATTCGTTCTCGATTGTCATACGTCACAGCATTATTCGGATCACGCTGCAATTTAAATGTCCTGAAGGTCATCTCAGTTGTGTCGATCGCGAGTATTTTTCCGATTAATGACTCACCGAGATTTAGCAAGATTTTCAATGCCTCAAGTGCCTGAATTGAGCCGACAATTCCTGGCAACACACCAAGCACTCCCGCTTCAGAACAACTCGGTGCGAGTTCTGATGGTGGTGGCTCAGGCACCATGTCGCGATAAGTCGGACCAAGCACCGGATGAAACACACTGACCATGCCTTCAAATCTAAAGATAGAGCCGTGCACAACCGGAATGCCTAGCTTGACGCTGGCGTCATTCAACAAATATCTGCTCGGAAAATTATCTGCACCGTCAACAATTACGTCGTAGCCGGTGAGAATTTCAATAACATTCTCAGCGCACAAGCGCGTGTCGTAGGTTACGACATCAACATCTGGATTAATCATCGTCAGCGTTTTTTTGGCAGAGTCAACTTTTCTATCACCGACTCGATCAATGTTGTGTAAAATCTGTCGTTGCAAATTTGAAGCATCAACAACATCCATGTCGACAATTCCAATTGTTCCAACTCCGGCTGCAGCCAAGTACATTGCGGCTGGCGAACCCAGACCCCCTGCACCAAGCAACAAGACTTTACTCGCAAGCAACTTCGCTTGACCTTCAACGCCAACCTCGGGCAACGACAAGTGTCGCTGATAACGATTGCGTTGTTCAGCAGTCAATTGCGCTGGAGTTGTCCACGCGCGCCCTTCGTCTTTCCATTTTCCGTATCCGCCTGCCATTGACAGAACATTTGTGTAGCCAAGTTCTTGTAAAGTTTTTGCGGCAAATGCACTGCGTACTCCGCCGGCGCAATAAACAATTACCTCTACTGATTTGTCGACGATTTTTGTCTCTATCTGCGCTTCAAGATGCCCACGAGCGATATGCACAACATTTGGTAGCGCACCTTGCTCATACTCATCTGGCTCACGAACATCTAAAACAACAACCTGACTGGCATCAATCTTTGTGGCCGCAGTTTGCGTATCAATTTCTTGGATTTTTGATTTCGCATCGGCGAGCAACTCGCGAAAACTAGACATCCCAATACCCTACCGTTATGGTCGGGATTTAACGACACCGCATATCTGAGGCAGAACTTCTGAAATTTCGCTATTAACGACAACATCGGCGTAGTGATCCATCTCTGTTGGTTGCCCGTTGACGATGATTACTTTGGCACCAGAGTTTTTCGCGCGAGGCAATGTATTTGCCGCCGGAAATACTGACAACGAAGAACCAACTGCAATGAAAACTTCGCAATTAGTACTGGCTTCGAGTGCACGAGCCATGACATCTTGATCAAGTGGCTGGCCAAATAAAATTGTGTCGCTCTTGAGTATCCCATCACAAAGTTCACATCTCGGGTCAGAATCACCGGCGACAACTCTTGCCAATGCTTGCACCATTGGTCGGCGATCTTTACAACTCCAACAACACGTGCGATGAAGTGTGCCGTGCACTTCAATAACTTTGCTCGGATCATGACCTGCGCGTTGGTGCAATTCATCCACATTTTGTGTAATCAATGCAACCAATGAATTACGCTTTTCAAGTTCAAACAAAGCCCTGTGCCCTAAATTTGGTTGCGGGTCGCCATGTATCCATTTGACTCGGTTTTGCCAAGAGCGCATTCGAAGTTCGTGATCGTCTAGATAGTGACGAAGTGTTGCCGCTCGCTCGGCATCTGGGTTAAGCGTCCATAAACCTTTTGGGCCACGAAAGTCTGGAATACCTGAATCAGTTGAAATGCCAGCGCCAGTCAAAACTGTAATTCGCCGCGCATCTGCAACAAGTTTGCAAGCAGTTTCTAATGCGACAGGGTCAATGCTTGAGTTTTGAATATCTGTCACGTAACTATTCTTGCGTCATATTTCGTAAATCAGCACCACAACCAAAGTCAAATGCACACACGGTTGTTATGAACTCAAATCTTTGTGACTTTTCTAATAGCGAAATATTCGTTTCAGAATGGGTTGACCCGGTTGTCAATATCGCAGGCTTCGATACTTGTGGTGAGTACGTCGAAACATTTTGGCTAGGCATAATTGGCCCGAGTGCCACTTGGGCAATGCGATTTTTGGCTCGCGAACTCGACGTCTTTCCAAATGGGTATTGTCTCGACCTAAATGACACCGCAATGGCTCTTGGGTTGGCGTTTCGAAATGGCAGTGGGTCGTTAGAGCGCGCAATCCAACGCTGCGCGACGTTTGGCCTGGTCGCACAATTGCCGCAAACTTTGGCGGTACGCCGGCGTGTACCGTCAGTCACGAAGCGACAGCTTTTACGACTGCCGACGACATTGCAACATAGCCACAGTCAACTTTTTGCGACTAGCTAATTGACGCGCTGATCAACGCGCTAACTAATGAGCCGTTTAGCGCGCTATTTTTCTGAAACTTTACGCCGAATTTCAACGATCTTTTCGTGATCATGGTTGGCATCATCGCCGTGCTCGGCAAGCGCCGCAGTCCGATCTTTAGCCGCTTCGCGTTCGGCAATAGTTGTGTCAACACGCTTTAACGCTGCATCGGTGCCATGTTCATGAATAAACGTTGCCCACTCGACTAGTGATTCAACCATCTCAGACTCTGGCACCACAGCAACATTTCGACCCTTAACAAATAAGTGTCCTCGCTTATTGCCTGCAGCGATACCCAAATCGGCTTCGCGTGCTTCACCCGGGCCATTAACGACACAACCCATCACTGCAATTTGCAGTGGCAATTTCTTGTCGGCGAATGCCGCCTGCGCTCGTTGGGCAATGTCAATCACATCAACTTCGGCGCGTCCACAACTTGGGCAAGCAATCAAATCAACATTTTTTCTCTCGCGTAAACCAAGTGCTTCTAACAACTGTCGGCCTGCTCGTGCTTCCTCAATCGGGTCGGCCGTCAGGCTGTAACGAATTGTGTCGCCAATGCCTTCAAGCAACAGTGTCGAGATACCAGCAGTGGCTTTAATCAAACCGCCTGGCAGCGGGCCGGCTTCGGTTACGCCTAGATGTAAAGGAAAATCTGTGATCGCACTCAACATGCGATAAGCCTCAACCATCAACGGAACATTTGATGCTTTTACTGAAATTTTGACCAGATCAAAATCAACTTCTTCAAAATAGTGCAATTCTTGTTGCGCTGATTCAACCATCGCTTCGGCTGTAAGCCCACCATGTTTTTCATAAAGAGAAGAATCTAACGAACCGCCATTAACACCAATACGAATCGAAACACCCCGATCGCGAGCCTCTGATGCGACTGCCTTAATGTGCTCAGGCTTGCGAATGTTGCCTGGGTTAAGCCGCAACCCGTGCACGCCAGCCTCAAGTGCTGCCAACGCCATGCGATATTGGTGATGTATGTCGGCGATAATTGGCACAGGTGATCGCGGCACAATTTGTGCCAAACCTTCGGCAGCCTGCGCGTCGTTGCATGTACACCGCACAATGTCACAGCCAGCAGCAGCCAAAGCATAAATCTGTTGCAGAGTGCCTTCGACATCGGCAGTTTTTGTAATCGTCATTGATTGCACACTGATTGGCGCATCGCCACCGACTAAAACTTTTCCAACTTTTATTTGCCGAGTTTTTTTACGCTCGTATTGTGATTGAGTCATAAAATTAAAGGCGGTCAGCCGAGCGGACTTGTGACATCAAGATATAAACCAGCGAAAAGCAGCATCACTAGCAATGCGACGACTGTAGTAGCCACAGGAACCATCTTGCCAACATCAGCACGATAAATGCGACCACGACGAGATCGAAAACGTTCGTAAGTTGCAATGGCTGCGTGACCACCGTCAAATGGCAAAAGCGGCAACATATTAAACACTCCGACGAAAACGTTGACGCTGGCCAACATAATCAAAATGCCTTTAAGCCCTTCACTGCGACCTATCTCGCCACCCACTTGACTCGCACCAACAACAGTCGTCGGACGAGTTAAAGGGTCAGGCTCAGCAGCAACGACATTTGAAAGGATGTTCGCAGGGTTAATTACAACAAATACGCCCGCAACCGACGCGCGTGCCGCGGTGACGACATCAGCGAGCCCGTATCCAACGGCACCAAAAATATTTTGTCGCACGTATTTATATGAGTCTGTCGAAACACCCAAAAACGCAATCTGTTGATTTGCCGGATTGCTAATTAATTTTGCACTACGAGAAAACATTTCACCATCACGCTTAATTTCTACTTGAACAGTGTCACCTGGTTTAAAAGCAACAATTGTTTCTACTAGTTGTGTTCGTGAGGCGATTTTAGTTTCGTTGATCGCCAAGATCTGATCGCCATCTTGTAAACCAATTTCTTCCGCAGGCGAGCCAGTCGCGGGCGCGCCATAGATAAGCAACTCTTTTGTGTCGCCGAAACGACCTGCTGTTGCATAGACACCAATAAATAAAGTCGCAGCGATAACCATGTGCATTACCGAGCCCGCAGTAATCACAAAAATTCTTTTTGGATAAGACTGTTGGCGATATGCGCGAGGCTCGTCGGCGGGGTCACACTCATCTAAATTATTCATGCCGACAATTCGCACGAATGCACCAATCGGCAATGCTCTTATCCCGAACTCGACTTCGCCTCGCTTGGTGCTCCAAACTCTTGGACCAAACCCCATGTAGAACTGAGTGACCTTCATGCCACTACGACGCGCACTAACGAAGTGTCCGAGTTCATGCAAAAAAACTGACACAATCAACCCGGCTACAAATAGCAGCGACCACGGATTCTTGACACCCAGCCACGCGAGTAGACCGACGACGATAACGACAGTAGACCAAGTAGTTACCGCACTATTTTTAACAACATCTTGATCGTCCACTGCCCCACCGGCAGCAATCTCATTGCGAAACTTTGAATACAACGAACTCAATTTACAACTTCCCTTCTTACGAGGTCTCGAGCCCAATGGCGCGCAACTTTGTCTGCTTCTAAAATATCTTCAACTTCGGTTGGCATTAGACCGTCATGGTGTTGCATGGTTGCTTCAATGATGGTCGGAATTGATGACCATTGCACGGCACCTGCAAGAAATGCCTCAACCGCAATTTCGTTGGCGGCGCTCAACCAGGCAGGCGCCGTACCGCCAACACGACCAGCGGCATAAGCCAAATCAAGACAGCGAAATGTGTCACGGTCAGGTAGTTCGAAATCAAGTCGAGAAAGTTTCGTCCAGTCGATCGCACCAAAACCCACAGTTGATCGTTGTGGGTATTCAAGAGCATAAGCAATTGGCAATCGCATGTCGGGCAATGACAACTGCGCGATAGTTGCGCCATCACGAAACTCAACCATCGAGTGCACAATTGATTGTGGGTGAACAACAACATCAATTGACGCATAATCTAAATCGAATAATTCATGCGCTTCAATAACTTCAAGACCTTTATTCATCAAAGTTGAAGAGTCAACTGTGATTTTTGGCCCCATTGACCAAGTTGGGTGCTTTAACGCATCTTTTATCGTTACATTTTCTAAGGATTTTTTTGCACGCCCCCTGAACGGCCCACCACTCGCGGTCAGCAAAAGCTTTGCCACTTCTCGAGAATTATTATCAGAGCTACGCAAGCATTGATGAATCGCGCAATGTTCACTATCAACTGGGACAATCTCGGCACCAGCAATTTTTCGTAATGGCGCAACAACTGGCCCAGCGGCAATCAGGCTCTCTTTATTCGCAAGGGCGAGTCGCTTGCCGGCTTTAAGCGTTGCGATCGTCACCGACAATCCCGCAAATCCGACGACGCCATTTACTACGACGTCGGCGATGTCAGACATCTGTGCAGAATCTCCCGAGACTTCAATTTTCGGATCTGTAATTAAAAGTTCTCGCGCAACATTTATGCGCGCCGACTCATCGGTTACGACAACTAGCTTTGGCTTAAAAGTTTTAGCCTGCGCAATTATTTCTGCAACTGAGGCGTTTGCACTTATCGCAACAACTTCGTAGTCACCAAGTTTTGATGCACTAATTACTTCAAGAGTTTGTTTACCGATCGAACCTGTTGAGCCAGCAATCGCAACACGCTTCACAGGTCAAGCAACCCAAGGGGTGAGCACCAACGTCAGATAATAAATAATTGGCAAAGTGAATAAAATGCTGTCGAATCGATCAAGTGCCCCACCGTGTCCGCGCAACAAGGTTCCGAAATCCTTGATGTCCATACTGCGCTTAATCATTGACTCGGTGAGATCTCCAATTGGCCCAGCAATCGAAATCACAGTGGCGATAATCAACCACTGACTTAACTTTGTCCAAGTTCCACTTTGCATGCCGGCAGCAATAACCACTGCAAATGTGCCAATTGCTCCACCGACAAATCCTTCCATTGTTTTGCCAGGACTAATCCAAGCTCGAAGTGGAGTACGACCCATGGCCAATCCGATAAAAAATGCCATCACGTCATTTGCCATCACGCCAATAACTACGATAAACAAAGTATCTGTCCCGACATTTTCAAAGCCTGATCCAGAGTTTGAAAGTCGCAAAATTAGGGCGCCATACGAGCCGAATAATCCGATCCAAATAATTCCGAGCATCGTTAAACCCAAGTTTGGTGCGGGGTCGCTCTCAACTGAAGTAGTGCCAATAAAACTTACAGCTGCGGCAATAAACGAAAACGCAAACACGAGAGGTAGCGCCGGATCTCCGACCCAGTATGCAGTTAACGGGCATGCAACGCACGCCACCACTCCGACAATTGTTGCGGGCTGATATCCGGTTATTGATGTCTGCGAAAAAAACTCGACTGAAGCCAACCCTAAAACAACAACAAGCAAACTGATCACAGCAACTGGACCGAATAAAGTTGCACCAATATAAATTGCGCCTAACAAAGCCCCGACTGCTGTTGCTGTCGGAATATCTCGTTTAGCAACAGCGGGTGGTTGCCCGGACGAATTTGTGCGTGTTCGCCGTTGTGGTCCAGTGCCTGAATCGGTTTGAGAATTGGTTCTTGCTCGACGAACTTGCTGTGGTTGAGTTCGCGCTAGCCGACCAGTTGTATCTCGACGCACTGTGCCTGTTGATGAATCTCGCTGTGTTGTGTTTGGTACAAGCGTTGGGCGACTTTGTTCACCTGTTAGATCTGATCCAATCGTGATACGACCTTCACGTGTAGAACGAGAAACCGGCGGCGGAGCATTATTCGGCTCAATGCGACGAGAGCCACCTGTTAAATTAACTTTTTCGCGGCCATCTTTTCCCGTCAAATTAACTCGCTCGCGGAAATCTCCTCTAGCAGGAGTCGGCGAGATAGTGTCCTCAGAAATTTGTATCAATCTTGCTGGCTGATTAGTCGACTCGGCGGTCACCTGCGGTATTTGCTCAGTTCTTAGCCCAGAGAATGAATCCTTAGGTGTCGCATCAACATCATCGGCAAATTGGACTACCCCGAAATCATCACCAAAATCTACGGACGATTCGTTTTGAACACGCTCAGGCAGAACAGGCGTGTCATCATTTGAAAAGTCTTCACCATCCATTTTTAAACATCCCCCTTAAGTTCTTGATAACTTTGCTCACACGAATTAGTTCTTTCGAAAATAATTTGACGAACAATTAAAACCTTAAGCCTAGACCTCAAGAAGTTCGTGCTCCTTGCGCGTAAAAGCCTTATCAATCGTGTCAACTGTGGCTTGGGTGAGTTGCTCAAGTTCTTTTTCGGCACGATCTAGTTCGTCCTGAGAAATATCTCCATCTTTTTTTGCTGTCTCAAATATTTTTCTGGCATCACGGCGAACATTTCGCACCGTGATACGACCATCTTCAGCCATATTCTTCACGACTTTGACAAATTCTTTTCGACGCTCTTCGGTGAGCATTGGAAAGTTCAGTCGGATCACGACGCCATCATTGCTCGGCGACAAACCCAAATCGCTGGCTTGAATCGCTTTCTCAATCGCCGCTATCGAACCGCGATCATGTGGCTTAACGACCAACATTCTTGCTTCTGGTACCTGAAACGATGCGAGTTGCTGCAGCGGCACAAACGCCCCAAAATATTCAACTTGAATCTTGTCGACTAGCGAAGCATTCGCACGCCCAGTTCGTACACCAATAAATTGAGCCTGCACATGGTCTACTGCCTTACCCATGTTCTCCATCGCCTCAAGCAGAGTTTCGTCTATCACCCGACATACGTCCCGATTTGTTGGCCTTCTAAAATTTTTCGAACATTGCCTTTTTCTAGCAAGTTGAAAACCACAATCGGTATTTTGTTATCCATGCAAAATGTGATCGCGGTTGAGTCCATAACTTTTAAACCTTTACTGATCACATCGATGTAACTAATTTGATCAAACCGAGTTGCAGTTTTATCTAACTTTGGGTCTGCCGTGTAAATGCCATCAACTCCTGAGTGCGTGCCTTTCAAAATTGCCTGTGCAGAAATTTCGGCTGCACGCAATGCAGCGGCCGTATCGGTAGTAAAAAACGGATTACCCGTACCGCCCGCCAAAATCACGATGCGACCTTTTTCTAGGTGGCGTTCAGCGCGACGCCGAATGTAAGGCTCAGCAACTTTTGGCATCTCAACAGCCGTCATCACCCGAGAGAACTGCCCGACTCGCTCAAATGCATCTTGAAGCGCGAGCGCGTTCATCACTGTGGCGATCATCCCCATATAGTCGGCTTGTGCTTGATCCATTCCTTGACCAGCACCTTTGAGACCTCGCCAGAAGTTTCCGCCACCTACGACTACAGCAATATCTACGTCAAGGTCGCGACGCGTTTCATGCACCTCAGTTGCAATTTGATGCAAGACATCGCTATCGAGCCCGAACCCAGTTGACTCAGCAAGTGCTTCGCCCGATAATTTTAAAACCACTCGCTTCCAACGAGGAGTTCTTGACGCCGCACCTGCCATAGGTAATTAGCCTATTTCAACCTGCGCAAAGCGAATGATTTTGGCAGAACCAATAATCTGGGCCACTGATTGCTTGTCATCTTTGGCATATGGCTGCTCTAGCAAGCAAATGTCTTTGAAAAAACCAGTCACTCGACCATCAACGATCTTGGCGATCGCTTGTTCTGGCTTTCCTTCGTTTCGCGTTACGACTTCGAGAGTTGCCCTTTCGGCAGCAACTACCGAATCTGGCACATCTGTCTTGACGAGATATTTGGGTCTTGCGAAAGCGATGTGTACCGCGACATCGTGTGCGAGTTCTTCTGTCGCACCAGACATTTCGATTAACACTCCATTGATTCCGCGACCACCCTGCAAGTGAGAGTACGAACCGATGATGTTTCCGGATGCGGCTTCAAATCGAACGACATCTCCAAGTTCTATTTTTTCTTTCAGCAAGATTTTCAGATCTTCAAGTTGCGTTGCTCGTTGTGAAACTGCTGCTTCGCCTTGTTCAACGACAAGAGCGGCAAGTGCATCTGCCTCGGCTTTGAAGCCATCACTGCTTGCTACGAAATCTGTTTCACACTTCAACTTAACCATCGCTCCGATGTTGCCTTTGATCAACATCGAAACAAGGCCTTGCGCATTGTCTCGATCATCACGTTTGGCGCTGGCCGATAATCCTTTTTCACGAAGCCATTGCTTTGCCGCTTCAAAATCTCCGTTTGCTTCTTCAAGTGCTTTTTTGCAGTCCATCATTCCGGCACCAGTTGCCTGACGAAGAACTTGTACTTCTTTTGCTGTAAATGCCATCGTGATCAGTTCTGCCTATTTCGTCTCTGTTGTAGGTGTAACTCGAGCATCACGCTTTGCCATGTCGGCTGCTGCCTGAACTTTTGCAGATTCTTGTTGCGCATCAAATGCTGCTTGCTCTGCTGGTGTACGTGTTACTGGCGCCGGTGGCACTGGTGCTGTTGAAGTTCCTGTTGCTGGTGCCGTGCGCGGTGTCATTTTTTCTGCAATGTAACGACCTTCGATAACTGCTTCAGCAATAACTCGGGCCATTAACTCATTGGCGCGAATTGCGTCATCGTTACCCGGAATCGGATAATCAATCACATCTGGGTTGACGTTTGTGTCAACGACTCCGATTACTGGGATACCGAGTTTGCGCGCTTCAGTAACCGCGATGTGCTCTTTAAGAGTGTCTACAACGAAGATTGCATTTGGACGACGGCTCATTGAGCGAATGCCCGACAAGTTGCGCTGCAACTTCTCAAGTTCGCGACCGATTAAAAGCGCTTCTTTTTTTGGCATCAATTCAAATTCACCAGTGTCACGAAGTCGCTCGTATTCTTGCATTTTGCTAACGCGCTTTGAAATCGTGTCAAAGTTCGTCAACATTCCGCCCAGCCAACGCTCGTTGACGTATGGCATGCCGCAATGGTCAGCGAAAAGTCGAACAGGATCTTGGGCCTGCTTTTTTGTACCAACAAATAAAACGTTTCCACCGTTGGCGACGAGGTCGCGAACGAATCTGTAAGCATCTTCGATCCGAACGAGAGTCTGCTCAAGATCAATGATGTAAATGCCGTTGCGCTCTCCGTAAATGAATCTCTTCATCCGCGGATCCCAACGGGCTGTGCGATGACCGAAGTGAACTCCAGCCTCAAGCATCTGACGCATGCTGATAATTGCCATAACTGTTTGCCTTTCTGTGGTTGAGTGCATGGTCTCCCGCGCCGAAGCGACCACAGGATGGAAACCGTGCAATTTAATAGTGGGATAAAAATTACAGTATAAAATTACAGTATAAAATTACGGTATAAAAATTACAGTTACTTCTATTAGCAGACAAACTCTAGCGGTTTAGATGCTAAAAC
The DNA here is from genome assembly GCA_037142305.1 of Actinomycetota bacterium. Classification (GTDB taxonomy): domain Bacteria; phylum Actinomycetota; class Acidimicrobiia; order Acidimicrobiales; family Ilumatobacteraceae; genus BACL27. The sequence continues at coordinate 23,621 of JBAXAW010000003.1, read as the reverse complement.
GGCTTCAGCAGGCTGAGTCACGGTCAACTTGCTCGGATCTAAGACTGGCACCCGAGACCAAAACTGCGCGACTTAAAAGCTGATTATTTTGAGTTAAATACTTCGCAGGATCAACATAAATATCGCCCAAAGCACTGCTTTCGCGCACGCCGAAGTAGAGCATATTGCTTGTTGTACCAATAATCTGACCCGCTACGACTGAATTGCCAATGCGCAAATCGCTATTCAAAATTGACCCGTAGGTCAGTCGCCTGCCAGCAGCAGTTCTGATTACAAGATATTTTTTATTTGCAACGACACCCGAAAAACTCACTACGCCACTCGCCCCGGCACTGATCGGCGTACCTGGTTGCGTTGTGTATTCGATGCCCCGATTGCCTGCACATCGATCACAAATTGGCTGGCGAAACGGATCGCTAATTGTGGCTTTGTAAACCACAGAAATTGGCGCTAAGAGTTTGCAAGAACTTAGATTTTGTGGCGACAGCCCAGCCAAAATTAATACGCTAGACACGAAACTAGAAAAAAACAAAACGCTATTTAGCGAATTAAATTTTTAAGCGACTTCAGCAGCCGTCAGCCGCCAACGAAGTTGCAATACAGCCTTGGTGTGAATTTGCGATACACGACTCTCGGTAACACCGAGCACTTGAGCAATTTCGTCCAAAGTTAAATTCTCCTCGTAATACAACGCCAGCACAGTGCGCTCACGCTCTGGCAAACGTTTAATTTCATGACGCATAATTTTGCGTAATTCTTCGGCTTCGACAACCGAGTCAGGACTCGGTACAAAAGACGCACCACCATGTGTGGATGCTGGAGTGTTGTCGGCAACGACATGATCTAACGGGCCGACCGCACACGACGCGATTTCGGTTAGCCACTTTTCTAAATCAGCGCTATTGATTTTCAATTTTGCGGCAATTTCATCATCTGTCGGTGAACGCTTCAATTTGTGTTCAAGATCAGAAATCGCATTTTCTACAGTTCGTGCCTTTGATCGCACACTTCGCGGCACCCAATCTAAAGAACGCAAACTATCTAAAATTGCTCCACGAATTCTTGGGATCGCATAGGTCTCAAATTTGAAACCAAGCGCAGGGTCAAACCGATCTATCGCATCCATCAAACCAAACACACCAGAACTAACCAAGTCGCCGATCTCAACTCGTTTCGGAAAACCTGCAGCAAGTCGACCTGCAACGAATTTAACGAGTGATGCATAGTGAACAACGAGCCATTCGCGCGCAAGTGGATCTTTATTGCCGTGCCATTGCTGCCACGCTTGATCAATCGTTAGTCGAACAGGTAGTGCGTTCATGCGCGTGGGTGCGATGCTCCATAAGCAGATTTCAAACGCTCTTTGCTTACTTGGGTGTAGCGCTGCGTCGTCGCAACATCAGAGTGCCCCAGCAACTCTTGTACCGCACGCAAGTCAGCACCGTTGTCAAGCAAGTGCGTTGCATATGTGTGGCGTAATGCATGCGGATGAGTCGGAGTAAGTGCGCGCTCGTCAATAATTCGGCGCACATCGCGCGGCGCCAACCTGTGACCGCGAGCATTTAAAAATAATGCAGCTGCATCAGAAACAATTTCAGCGCCATTGCGCGTTTCTTCACTTACGACTTCGTGGCGAAACTTTAGCCAATGTCTAACAGCCAACACACTTGGTTCGCTGACAGGTATTTGTCGTTGTTTAGAACCTTTACCCATAACGATCACAGTGTTGTTTCGGTCGTTAATGCTGCCTATATCTATTGAACAAACTTCACTAACGCGAAGTCCGCTGCCGTAGAGCAACTCAATCAATGCAGTATCTCGCGAAGACTTCCATTCCGGAACATCTGGGTTGCTACATGTAAGCAACGCGTTGAGTTGTTCTTTAGTTAATACTTTTGGTAGCCGACCTGTGCCAGACGGTGTGCGAACGCCAGTTGTTGGATCAGTTTTTAATGTTCCATTGCGAATGTGCCAGGCAAAATACCTACGAATGGCAGCAAGTTTGCGCGTCACACTTCGCTTTGCTTTCTGGCTGGTCGTCAAGAAACTTATATATTGACGCACTAAATCGCGAGTCACCAACTGTGGAGTATTTATTTTGAGTCGTAAGATCCATTCTTCGAACTGCTTAACATCGCTGGCATATGCACTCGTCGTGTTTATTGAAGCGGCAGTCATTGACCCAATGAATTCGTCAATCTTCCATGCCGTCGCCATATCACTGACAACGGTAATCGCTTAATGCAGCGGCTGCCTGACTTCAATTACTTCCCACCAGCCTGCGTTTTCAACGATCCAACCCAGTGCTTCAAGACGCCCAAGCGACACTGCGGCATCAATAGTCGAAAGACGGCTAATCAAGACAAAATTGTCAAGCGTGAATGGCGAGCCAGCCATCATTGAAACTAGGTTTTGATCGCTAGTGCTTAAACGAACTCTAGGGTCATAAATATTTTCTTGCGCTCGGCGATTGTCAAGACCGAGTGCGACGAGCACATCTTGTGCGCCAATAATCGGCAGACAACCTTGCTGAATTAATTGGTTCGTACCATTCGAAGCAACATTGCGCGGCGAACCAGGCACAGCCAACACCGTCACATCTCGCTTTTGTGCTTCATCAACGGTGATCATCGAGCCGCCAGTGTCGCGCGATTCAACTACAACTAAGACTTCGCTGAGCGCAGCCAAGATGCGATTGCGCAATGGAAACCGAAATGCTTCAGGCGGCGCACCTGGTGCAGATTCACTAATCAACGCGCCTTGTCTAGCGATCTCTTGCCACAGTTGAGCGTTTTCTCGTGGATAAACAACGTCGAGGCCAGACGCGACAACGCCCACAGGCCGACCGGCTAGTCGACTGGCTGGTCGATCAGCTAGTCGATCAACTTCTTGACTTTCTAGTGCGCGCAACGCACCGCGATGAGCCCACGCATCAATCCCCCGCGCCAACCCAGAAACAACACAGACATCGTTTGTCGCCAAGTCATGAGCAATATGCGAAGCAAGATATCTGCCTGAGGCTGTGGCACTGCGAGTGCCGACCATTCCGACACGACGATTATTTAAAGCAGATAAATCACCAAAATAAAATAAAACTGCAGGCGGAGCCAAGTCTGCAATCAAAGCATGCGGATAATTTTCATCACCAAAAATAGTTATCTTGATGCCTGCTCTAATGCAGCGTTGTTCAATCTGATCTTGCAAATCTTGAGTCGCACGATGGCGCAATAAAGTGACAAGCCCTTCGACACGCAACATTGCAGCAACAACTTCGCTCGGTTTCGCACGACCTTGCACCACCGCCCACGCGGTTTGCGGGTCATGATGCTTCAACAGAGTCATCAATCGTTTCGGGCCAATCTTTGGCAGCGCACATAATGCAGCGGCTGCAATTTGATCTTTTGATAGAGAATTTTTGAAAGCCGAATTAACAGAATGCATTTTAAAACGACATCTCTCGCGTGCGCAGACCAGAGGCGAAATTAACTCGCAACATCAGAGCCAAATGCAAATGCGTCTCATCGATCATTTGCGGAGCACCAGTTAGATCGGCAATGGTTCGCGCCACACGTCGCACCCGGTGGTAACCCCGACCAGTCAGATGCCCAGCCTCTAGTTCTTTGCGCAATAACTCCTCTGCTTTTTTCGTTAGTGGCGCCACGCTGTCAAGTTGTTGGCGAGTCAACGAAGAGTTCGTGCCACCAAATCTAGAAAAAGCAAGACTTCGCGCTTTAGTAACTCGCGCTGCAACTACACATGTTGGCTCGCCAGCAATGGGCGAAATTAAGTCAGTCGTATTTGGCCGCGAAACAGCAACTCTTAAATCAAAACGATCAAGTAGCGGCCCAGAAAAACGCCGAAGATATCGTGCCCGCGCCGCGTCATCGCAAGTGCATGCCCCTGGTGTGCCTTCACCACATGGGCACGGATTCGTAGCCGCGACAAGTAAAAACTCCGCCGGCATCACAACACTTGTGCGCGCACGGGCGAGATGCACAACTCGTTGCTCAAGTGGTTGACGCAACGCATCTAACACTGACGGCGCGAATTCACCCAGTTCATCAAGAAATAGAACACCGTGGCTAGCAAGAGAAATTTCGCCTGGTCGCATCAACGCTGTGCCACCGCCGACCATCGCAACCATTGAAGATGAGTGGTGCGGTGCGCGATACGGCGCATCTCTAATTAATCCGCTATTTGAAAATTCGGTTTGCACCGACGAATGAATCATCGTCGCTGAAATAGCTTGCTCGTCATTCAACGAAGGCAAAAGACCGACGAGTCGTTCGGCAAGCATTGTTTTACCAGCTCCAGGTGGGCCAACTAGAAGTAAGTGATGTGAGCCAGCAGCCGAAATCTCTAACGCTTGTCGCGCAACAGGTTGGCCCTGCACATCTGCGAGATCAGGCGCAAGCTTAGATTTACTAATCAAAGTTTGTTTCGAGAGCACTTTTCGCCACTCGATTCGACCAGACAAACATTCAACAACTTCAAGAAGTGTTTTCGCTGAAAAAACTTGAGTGACTGTTGCGGCACTGGCTTCACCAAGGTTCTCGAGTGCGACAACAGTTTGACGATCAATTGTTGCCAAGACAAGTGGAGTTGCGCCCCGCACAGGTCGCAATGAACCGTCTAATCCCAACTCAGCGATGAACGCGTATTGCGTGAGAATTTCGACTGGCAATAGACCTTGAGCCGCGAGTAAGCCAACTGCAATCGCCAAATCTAAACATGCTCCAGATTTCCGATCGCCGCTTGGTGCAAGATTTACTGTGATTCTTCTCGTCGGCCACGGCAAATCGCTTGACAACAATGCTGCACGCACTCGATCGCGGCTCTCGCGACAAACTTCATCTGGTTGACCAACAACGGTGAACCCTGGCAACCCGATGCCTGCGTGTACTTCGACATCAACTCGTGAACCACGAACACCAAGCAAAGTAGCTGACCGAACTGATGCAAACACTCGCCCAAACCCCCGTTTCTAAATTGCTATTTCTCGTTGACGCCGGTCGATATCTAACACCTGAGATACTTAAGGAAGATGATTTTCAAAACGACAGTGAGATCTAACTCGTTTGACGAATGTGTACACGGCAACGAGAAACTGGCTACGCAATTCGAAATCAAAAAGTCGTTAAAAAAATCGCTAAAAATGTTCACGCTTTTTTCTTGTCTTGTGCTTTTAGTTAGTGCGTGTAGTGAAACTCCACGAACTGCAACAAATTTCTGTCGTCAGTTAGCCATTGAGGCCCCGGCAATTGGTTACCCACCAGTAACTGCGGCTGATGTCGCTGCAATGCTGGCGAGATATGAACGTCTCAGCAAAACCGCGCCACTGGTAATCGAAGACGAATGGAAGTCACTTACCGAGTTACTTGCAGTCGCTTCTCGCGTTAAATCAAATGATCCCGAGAGCGTTCAGGCAGTTATTGAAATGGCTTACTCAACAGAAAAAGAATCTGCGACAGTTGCAAAATGGACGCGAGAAACTTGCGGAATAGATATTTCAAACGGACTTAAAGTCGCACCGACTAGCTAAACCTTTTAGCGCATTTCTCCACGCTTGACAATTACTTTGTCAACCAAACCATAATCGCGGCCTTGCTCTGCGGTGAACCATCTGTCACGCTCCGAGTCGGCTTGAATTTGTGCAAGTTCTTTGCCAGAGTGATGTGCAGTTAACTTGGCCATGCTCAACTTTGTGTATGCAAGTTGCTCGGCTTGAATCGCAATGTCAGAAGCTTGACCACGTAAACCTGCCAATGGCTGATGCATCATGATTCGCGCGTTTGGCAGTGTGTAACGCTTGCCTGAAGCGCCAGCGGTCAATAAGAATTGACCCATTGATGCTGCAAGACCTAAACATACTGTGGCGATATCGCAAGACACGAACTGCATCGTGTCGTAAATCGCCATGCCAGCGGTAACTGATCCGCCAGGACTATTTATATATAGCCAGATATCTGCTTTTGGATCTTCGCCTTCAAGAAATAGCAACTGCGCACAAACTTGGTTAGCGATTTCATCATTTACATCGGTGCCGAGCATGATTACGCGACTCTTCAACAATCGCACAAAAATGTCGCTGCGAGAGTCGAAACCACCCTCAAGGGCTACAGGAAGAATATTTGACATGACTTGCAGGCTAGTGCCCGACGAACTACTGCCGACGGACGCCGCTAAAAATCACAATCACACGCTCGTCATCGGCGATTTCGTGGCGTATTGCTAAAAGCCCTGCGAGGCCAGAACTTCCAGTCGGACTGACATCAATATTTGTCACACGATGAGCAAGCGCGTAACTTTCGTGAACTTGTTGTTCGGATGCAACGATTGGATAACCGTCGCTGTCGGCCATCGCGTTGCATGCACCGATCCAGTCATAAGTTTCGTCGTCGAGAATTCCGTCGGCTAAAGAAACCGGCGTTGTCTCCCACGGCCACATGCACTGTGACCATCGCGAACCTGCATTGCGCACGCCTCCGGTTGTATTAGCAATTTCAAAAGCCCGAGCTAGTGGCGCACAGCCTTGTGTTTGCACTGCATGAACTCGTGGCTTAGTTGCGCCTGCGAAAAATCCGCTCGCCGCACAAGCCACGAATGCACCGCCACCCGCTTGCACGAACATGCGGCTAATCAAAGAACCCAATAACTCTTCGGCGACAACTGCCATCTCAAAACCGATTGTTCGACCACCATCAAGACACCATGCATTTTCTGGGCCTTGAACTCCAAACGGAATACAACCTTGTTCGATGGCTTCGCGAAATCTAAATACGCACGGATCACCAGCTGGATCGGTTGCGACTCGCGGACAACGCACAATATTTGCATCTAACGAATTTAGAATTTTTATCGTTGCTTCATCTGCATTTTGTGGAACGAAAACTTGAATTGGCCAGTCGACTGCGCGAGCCAGAGTACTGGCCGCAATTGCTGCGTTACCGCAAGACGCAATCGCCAATGCCGGTCGTTGCGTTGGCGACTTCCATGGTGCACGACCGACAAGTTCGACAGTTACAAGATGTAACAACTCAGTAAACAAGTGCCTAGCTTTTTGCGAGCCTGCGACATTATGCGTCTCATCTTTTATCCACACACCACCAAGTTTGTTGAAACCAAGCGCATCAGAAAGCGCGTCGTTGCGCGCGAACGGCGTCGTGCGAAAACCAACACCGGCAATTTTTGCCACAGATTCGTCGAGATCGCGAATGATTTTGGTTCGTGCTACAAAGTCGAGACCGAGAGTTGCAGCAAATGCATCCCATGCCAAGTATCGCTGAAATGCGATATACGGATTTGCGTCACCATTGCTGCGAAGCGGTGCAATGGCATTCTCAAGTTCAAGCACATGATGTCGATCAGAACTAGTCGAATTGGGGCATCGCCAAGAGAAAATTTCATCAATTGAAACTTTTGTATTGCATACCGAGCAACGCCAGCCAGTAACGACCGGGGTGTCTTGCATTTGATTTATTTTGCGGCAACAACCCGACGGTTGAACTCGCCAATGAGTTCGTCCCAGACGGGAAGGTACTTGCGTAAGTCACGCCAAAACGACTGCGAACGACGAGCTTCAAACATTGCCAGCGGCGTGCCTTGTTGCTCTACCCATGTGTAATAGCCGAGGTTAAAAATTCGTGTTCGGTCGCGTTCGGTGCAATCAATCATCGCATCAGTGCCGACAGTTGCTAAGTGTTCGGCGAAAACTTCAGCGGCGTCCATTTCGCTGAACGAGTTGTTAAATCGACGAGCCAAAGTTTTGACTCTCTCACTTGGGTACAAATCTGCGCCGTCGGTGGCGATCGTGATTAGCGCATCGTTTGCACCAAGTCCAAGAAGTTTGGCAGTTTTAATTGCGGCAATCACATTGCAAATCGCCGAGAAACCAAAATGCTTGAGCGTCTCAACAATTTCAACTGGCACACCTTTGCGCTCAGCTAAATATTTGCAACCAGCTTCAGTGTTAAACATCACGTCAAGTTCATCAGTTGCGCGATCTGAAACCCCGATTACAACGTCAGTGTTCATCACGTTATGAATCAACGGAATATGTTTGTCGCCGATGCCCTGAATGTTGTGCTCACCAAAACCATTTTCTAGCATTGTCGGACACTCAAGTGCTTCGACCGCGACAATTTTTGTGCCGTAGTCGTCTTTAAGTCTGTCGCCTGCACCAATCGTGCCAGCTGAGCCGGTCGCAGATGTAAATGCGGCAAGGCGTAATTTGCCGTTGCGTTGTTTGTTGACGTGTTCGAACACGCTTGACAACGCACGACCGGTCACTTCGTAGTGCCCCGCATAATTTCCAAATTCACAAAACTGATTGAAGATGAAATTTTTCGGGTCTTTTTCCATCTCGTTGCAGGCGTCATAAATTTCTTTGACGTTGCTTTCGGTGCCCGGTGTTCGTACAACATCACTTGGGTCACTCACCCATTTATCAAGCCAATCGAAACGCTCTTGTGACATACCGGCAGGCAACACCGCGACGCCACGCGAGCCCATAATTCGACTGATCGCAACTCCGCCTCGCGCATAGTTGCCCGTCGATGGCCAAACTGCGCGATGTCGACTTGGGTCAAACTGCCCAGTGATCACTCGCGGAGCCAAGCAAGAATATGCAGCCAAGACTTTATGTGCCGTAATCATCGGAAACCGATCGCCGAACATCACAATGATCGGACTCTCGATGCCAGTCAATGAAGTTGGTAAGACAACATGGTCAGGTACATCAACGCGATCACCTTGCATATTGTTGTACCAATGCACACGAAATAAGTTGCGCGCATCGGGTGCATTTTTGTCGACACCTTTTGAATAGTTTGCGGCAATCAACGAAGGATCTGCGAGTTGGGCGAATGTCGGCAACAGAACATTATTTTTGGCACAAAGCGCAATGCTGTTAGCTCGTGCTTGCTCGTCAACAATCGTGTCGGCTAGGCCAAGTTGACCTGCCATTGCCGATGCATCTAAAACGCCATTTGTCCCATTAGAAGCCGTAGTTGTTGAAGTCAAGGTTTACATTATGTCAAAGAATGCTCCTGAACCACTACTCTTACTGCGCAAGGCCGACGTAGCCCAATGGCAGAGGCACGGCGCTTAGGACGCCGCCAGTGCGAGTTCGAGTCTCGCCGTCGGCACAAATATGAACCCGCGTAAAACTGTCGAACTAGCTACGCCAGCACTAATAATTGACGTTGACGCGCTTGAAAAAAATTTGTCTGTAATGGCAGAGCGTCATCCTGGTTCAAAATTGCGACCACATACGAAAGCGCACAAGTGCACAGAGATTGCGCGCCTGCAATTAAGTCACAGTCATACAAATTTCACTTGCGCCACACCTCGCGAAATTATTGGCATGGCTGCAGCCGGCATTGGCTCAGATTTTTTGCTCGCCAATGAAGTTCTCAACACCGATCGACTGAGTGCACTCGCAAAAGTTTCAGACAATGTGCGCGTGACAATCGCTGTTGATTCTTACGAAACTATTGATGCTGCTAATCGTGCAGGTTTGCATGATGTGTTGATTGATGTGAATGTTGGATTGCCGCGTTGTGGTGTCGCGCCAGAACTTGCTGGCCAACTCGCCGACACCGCGCGAAAAGCCGGCATGACAGTTCGTGGTGTCATGGGATACGAAGGCCACTTAATGATGGTCAGCGGTGATGACAAGCGAAAAACACGTGTTGCTGAGTCGATGAAGTTGCTTGCACGCGCCGCCAAAGATGTTGGTGGCGAAATTGTTTCTGCCGGTGGAACTGGAACTTGGGATATGCACGACGAAACGGGCATCAACGAATTGCAAGCCGGCTCATACGCGTTGATGGATACGCACTATGCACAACTAAAGATTCCGTTTGCGCAAGCTTGTTTCGTACTTGGCACTGTGATCTCGCGTAGTAATGACTGGCTGGTAATTGATGTCGGTCTTAAATCTTTAGCCACAGATCATGGCAACCCATCAGTCGACGGCTACGACGTTTTGTTTTGCTCCGATGAGCACACCACGCTGGTCACGAAAAAAGATTCAGCAATCGGGCTTGCAAATATCGGTGAAAAACTTTTGGTACGACCTTCGCATATTGACCCAACTATGGCGATGCATTCGATGGCTTGGGTAACTCGGGCTGATGAAGTTTTAGAGTGCTGGCCAATTGATCTACGCGGTTGGTAAATCTTCAAGACTTTTTGCGAGTGCCCTAAAAGCAAGGCCGCGATGCGATAACAGATGTTTTTCTTCAATGCTCATCTCGGCGAAAGTTCGTCCGTCGCCAAGACTTGGAATAAATATTGCGTCGTATCCAAACCCGCGCGCGCCTCTTTGCAATGTCGCAATTGAACCTTCGCACACACCTTGAGCAATAATTTCTCGACCGTCTGCAAAAAGCAACAGAGCAACGGTTCTAAATCTGGCTGTACGAGGTTTATTTGTGAGTTCGTTCAGCATCTTGGCGCGATTTTCGGCGTCAGTCGCGTTGACCCCAGCGAATCGTGCAGTCAATACTCCAGGTGCGCCGTCCAGCGCATCAACTTCAAGCCCTGTATCGTCTGCAAGCGCAGGCAACCCAGTGGCACGGCAAACTGCAATTGCTTTTAGCCGCGCATTGCCAACGAGCGTTGACTCTGTCTCTTGGGTTTCAACCAAATCAGATGGCCTAGCGACCAGGTCGACCACTCCACCCATTAGATCGAAAATTTCAGCTACCTTATGCGGGTTCGCAGATGCGCAAGCGACGCGCAACATTTTATTTTTGTTGCGGTCTTGGCGTTGGCGCAACTTTAAGAATTTGTGACTGCAACGCGAATACTTCGCGCAGTCCATTTGTTGCCAACGACAAAAGATCAGCAAGTTGTGCTTGGCTGAATGCCGCACCTTCGGCAGTGCCTTGAACTTCAACAAACTTCGCCTCACCGCCGTCGTGACTTTGCAACATCACGACGTTCATATCAACTTCAGCAGAACTGTCTTCAACATAAGGAAGATCTAACACAGGCTGACCATTGTGGATACCGACACTGACTGCAGCACACAGCGAATGCAACGGATGTATCTTGATCAAACCGTTTTGCATCACTCGTGTCAACGCATCGTGCAACGCGATGTACGCGCCACAAATGCTCGCAGTTCGTGTGCCACCATCGGCTTGCAACACATCACAGTCAACAATCACCTGTCGCTCGCCAAGCAAAGTCATGTCACAACATGATCGAAGAGCGCGACCAATTAGTCGCTGAATCTCTATTGTGCGTCCACCTTGTTTGCCCTTGGCGGCCTCGCGATCATTGCGGTCAGGCGTCGAACCAGGCAACATTGAATATTCTGCAGTGACCCAGCCCTTATTTTTGCCTTTCATCCAACGCGGCACATCTTCATCTATTGATGCGGTGCACAACACTCGGGTTTTGCCAAACGAGACAAGTACAGAACCAGCGGCCATCTCGGTAAAGTCGCGCTCAAACTTAAGATTTCGAAGTTCGTTGTGCTGGCGTCCATCTGGTCGTGTCATGTTCTCTCCGTTTTCTGGTGCATTGTTAGTTTTTAATTAATTACTTCGGCCACTGTTTGGCCACCGATAACTCTGGCCCTAAGAAACGACGACCGAGCTCGGCAAAATGCAGAATATCGCCCGAAGAATAAAACTCGTGCCAGTCCCGCTCTTTTGGCACGCCTCTCTGAATGTTACGAGCAATTTTGTTTTGCGTCAGGGCATCACGAACCACTGACGCAGTCGCGTCGGCGCTATTGATTAATTTCACTCCAGACCCCATTACTTGCCCGATCACCTCACTCAAATATGGGTAGTGCGTGCACCCCAACAACAACGCGTCTACTCCAGCGTTGCGTATTGGTGCGAGCAACTTCTCGGCTAACTCTGTAACGGCTTTGCCAGAAGTTTCATCCCGCTCAACAAATTCAACAAAACCAGGGCAAGCAGTCGCTATTAGTGAAACTTTGCCAGTGATTTCACTCGATGCATTCGCAACTGCGTTTTCATATGCGCCCGATGCAATAGTGCCGACTGTGCCAATAACTGCCACGCAGTTATTTTTTGTCGCGTGAACCAGCGCTCGTGCGCCCGGCTCAACAACACCGATCACGGGCACAGAAAGCGCATTTTGTAATTCGTGCAACGCAACAGATGCAGCAGTGTTGCACGCTACGACAATCATTTTGACATTGAAGTCGTGCACCAAACTATTTGCGATTTCAAGGGCAAAGTTACGAACATCGCTGGCAGATTTATTGCCATACGGATAACGACCCGTGTCGCCGATATACACGAGGTTTTCATTTGGCATCATGTCAATCAGTGCACGAGCGACTGTCAGGCCTCCAAAACCAGAATCAAACATCCCAATCGGGCGATCAACCTGAGCATTCATCTCCGACAACGCTACGCCGTAATCAACATTGAAATCTGTCAACTCGCATCGACCAATGCTCTGTACGAGCAAATGCTTTATAGTCGCTGTGTGATTCTCGCTGCCGGCCTCGCTCTTATGGCAGCAGTATTACACGCAACATGGAACATCGTCGTCAAGCAAACTGGCGATCGATTTCTCGCATTGTGGTGTCAATTTGTTTTCGCTGGTTCATTCGCACTGCTCGGGCTTGTTGGGTGGACAATTATTGATGGCCCACCAAATATTGCTTGGTGGTGGTCTATTTGCAGTGGCTGCGGACACTTGCCGTATGTTTTGTTGTTGGCTAGGGCATACGACAAAAATGATTTCTCACTGACATATCCAATTGCTCGCGGCGCTGGCGCACTCAGTTCGGCCGTCTTGGGATTAATTTTCTTAGGCGACGATCTCTCTGCTCTGAGTATGGCTGGCATTGCGATAGTTATTTTTGGACTTTGGGTTCTTGTTTTAGGTCAGCCAATTAATAATATTTTTCCCGCGCTCGGCGTGGCGGGAACGATCGGCATCTATTCGGTTGTCGATGCACACGGTGCGCGCAACTCAGATGCGGTTGCATTCGCATTAAGTGTTTTCGTCAGCGGCGCAATAACTATCACAATTTGGGCGTTGATTACGCGCGCAAAAGAACTTAAAAAATTTATTGCCACCCAATGGAAGCCAGCGGCATTTGGTGGAACTATGTCGATAATCGGCTATTCGATGGTCGTATATGCCTTCACGCTTGCGCCAGTTGGCTACGTCGCCACGATGCGTGAATCAAGCGTGGTTATAGCCGCACTAGCCGGATGGAAATATCTAAAAGAAGACGACCACAAACGCCGGCTCACTTCGGCAATAGTCGTCGTGCTAGGCCTTGTCGTGCTTGTTGCCGGCAGATAAATCTGACTACTTATCGCTGGCGATTATTTCACTAGCTCGAAAACTCTCGAACCCATTTTGTTAAGAGCATTAGTTTGTGAATCGTCGCCGCAACCGAGTGCTTCAAACAGTGTCTTTGTCCGCATGAATGTAATAATCAAGTTCTGAGTCGGAAACCCCATCGCTGACTGACCACATGCCCCGACTGCTTCGAACATATCTAATGGTGCAGTTTGATAACGCGGACCAATTCGAGTTTGAGCATTCGCCGAAGTTGATTTGGTAGTGCCTGCACGGTTTAGCCACCACAAAAGTCCGTAGTTTTGGTTGAGCGCACTTGACGAAGTTCGAGCATCATTCACAAATTCTGCTGAAAGAATTTGTTTGTTATTCCACTTGCCGTTCTGTAAATACAACTGAACGAGTTTTGCTAGATCTCGACATGAAGTATCCCAAAATGCAAACATAAACATGTTCGACCCACCGTCTTCGGAAAATTTTGATTTCATCCCAAGCGGAGTAAGCAAATTCTTTTTGGCGAATGATTTAACCGAGCCACCCACGGCTCTTTCAAGCACCGTCTCGAGAACTTGCAAAGTCGTATTCGAGTATCGCCAATCTGTACCCGGTGTTGTTTCTTGGCCAATGTTTATTGCAATTAACTCATTATCTGCCAGAGGATTGCCATTAAAGACTTCGCGGCGTCCAGAAGTCATTGACAATAACTGTCGAATTGTTACTGATTCGCTGGCAGTTCCCTTCCATTCTTTTATGAAATCAGAAGCTTTTTGATTGATGTTCAATTTTTTTTGAGTTTGCGCAATCCCAATCAATGTTGCTGTTACTGACTTCATTGTTGAAAAACCCTCAGACAGAGTCTGCGGAGTCCTGTCACCCCAATACCACTCTCCAACAATTGTTTTGCCTTCTTGCACGACCATGCACGATGCCGACTGTGCACCAACTTCAGCTGCCAACGCTGCATACTTTGGATTAGCCCCGACCGAATCATGTGGGGTGTCTGAAGTCGAGTTACTTGCAGTTAACGGAAAATTTGAATAGCCGACAAAAACTACGACGGCAAGCGCAACGACTCTGAATCCGTAACGAAACATAATCAAGACTAAACCATTATTTGAACTGACACATGAACTAGCACATGAACGTGAAAGCTATTTAGAAATAGATGATCTTTTCTGCTGCTGCTTCAGCTAAATCTAAATCATCGGTATAAGCGCCAGTTGAGAGATATTTCCATCCGCCGTCGCAGACGATGAACACAATCACTGCCTCGTCATTTGAAGGCGCATCAACTTCACTCGCAACTTTCAATGCGCCAGCCAGCGATGCACCGGACGAAATACCGGCGAAGATTCCACATTCGCGCACAAGGCGTCGAGTGCATTCAAGACTCTCTCGCGGTCGCACAACGCGTTTGCGATCGAGAATATTTCTACCGTGCCATTTATCAAAGACAGGCGGGATATAACCGTCGTCCAAGTTGCGCAAGCCTTCGACCCGCTCACCGATCGGCGGTTCAACCGCAATGATTTTTATGTCTTTATTTTTTTCTTTCAAGTATTTTCCGACACCCATGAGTGTGCCAGTTGTGCCAAGACCTGCGACAAAGTGCGTCACCTCGGGGCAATCACGCCAAATTTCTGGGCCAGTAGTTTCGTAATGCGCGAATGGGTTCGACTCGTTTTCGTATTGGTGCAAAAAACACCAATCAGGGTGCTGCTTGGCCATTGCTTCAGCTCGCTTCACAGCGCCGTTCGAACCCTCACCACCTGGAGTAACAATTATTTCTGCACCAAAAACTGCAAGCATTTGTCGGCGCTCAATAGAAACATTATCTGGCATTAAAATTGTGATTGGATATCCCTTGATCTGCGCAATTGCCGCCAATGCGATACCCGTGTTGCCGGACGATGGTTCGATTATTCGCTGACCTGGCAAAAGTTTGCCATTTTTTTCGGCTTGCTCAATCATCGATTTGGCGATGCGATCTTTAACCGAACCAAACGGGTTTTGATTCTCAAGTTTCGCCAACAAACGCACGCGAGGATTCGGCGACAAATTTGATACATCAACGAGTGGCGTATTGCCGATTAAATCAAGCACATTTTCGTTAGTAACCATCTCTTCAAGATACCTGACTAATTTAGTCGGATTTATCATTGTGACACCAAACCGCCCGCACGGCCAGCCTGGGCGAAGTATTTACCCTGGAATTATTTGGCTTTCAGAAATTTCGCCATCAATTATTCGATAACTGCGAGTTTCCGGCGCGGCACGTTTTAATCCAATAATCACATAATGCCAATCTGGATCAGGTGCTTGCGCTACATCAGTCGGGCTCGGATACGGCTCGGTATGAGTGTGACTGTGCACTACCCCGATGATTGCCAGACCGCGGTCTTCGGCGTTGCGCTCAATACGCAAATGATCTTTTGGATCAACCGTGTAAATTATTTTACTTTCAGCGGTGTTGCGACATGCGTGAAACTCTTGTGCAATATCACTACCAAACTCGCCCACCAAAAAACCACAACACTCAAGCGGAGTCTCAGTCAACGCCAATGCTGCGATTTGCCCGAGCACAGAAGTTGGGATGACGATTTGCGCTCGCTGGTTCAAGTTTGACATTGCAGTAAAATGCTACAGGTACGCTTAAACAACGATATGAAACTTGCGCTTTGAAACTAATGTCGTGAAAAAAGACTCCCCTGAGATAATCGCGAGCAACCGCAAAGCGCGACATAACTACACGATCATTGATGTAATCGAAGCCGGAATTGTCTTGCATGGTAGCGAAGTCAAAAGTTTGCGCGAAGGGCAAGTGCAAATTGCTGAGGCTTATGCCCATGTGATCCGCGGTGAAATGTGGCTTGAAGGTGTGCATGTAGCCGTTTATAGATTTAGCCACGGCGTCGGTTCGCATGAGCCAATGCGCTCGCGCAAACTTTTATTGCATCGCGAACAAATTCGCCGGCTGCAAGAACGCATGGCCAAAGAACGACTGACGCTTGTTCCGTTATCAATGTTGTTGAAGAACGGTCGTGTGAAGGTCGAACTTGCACTCGCAAAAGGTCGACAAAAAGAAGATCGACGACAAGCAATCGCTGAAAAAGAATCAAAACTCGAAATGCGTCGCGAGGCCGGTCGCCAACGCAAAGGAACTAGCACTCAACCCGGTAGCCGTTCATCGCGCCGTGACGACGACTGACTAACTATTTAAGTAACCTGTTATTTTTTCTTGGCGTCAAGAAGTGGCTTTAAAACTAAGAACATCTCTTCAGCAACTTTCTTGTTACCAATTTCGTCGAGATGCGCCCAGTCAAAAAATGGAGTTGCGTTTAATTCATTCAATATCTTGGTGGCGTCAATTATTTTGTTAGTCTCGGTCGCATAGCTAACTAGATCGTTCTCAATAGCTTTCATGTCCGACCACTTTTTTCGAACTTTGCCAATGTCGCTAGCCTTTGTATAAGTAAATAAATTTGGCTGCAAAATATGGACAAACGTTGCGCCCTTGTCTTCAACATAGGTACGAGCGAGTTTGTCGAACGCAAACCAATCGTCTGCTACTAATTGTTTTGCTTGAGACCCCAAAAACTTCTGTCCGATGCCCCGACTCTCTAGATAAACAGTCGGCGCTAAATATCGAATAAACCAAGATCTGTTCTCAAGTTCAGAAGTGATTTTATTAATTTGCCTCCATGGACTCTGGTTATTTTTCAGATTCAAACCAAAGTCATAGACCTTCTCAAGATCATTGACCCCATCGTAAAATAAGACAATATCGTCAGGCCCTAGTTTCGGTACTGAATTCAAAATTTTGAACTGATTTTCAATTCGTATTCCTTGTATTCCGAAATTTAGAACATCAACGTTCAGCCCATTAGCGAGGACCATCGTTTGCAGTTGACTTGGCACTGTAAGCGCGTCGGGCATTTCGCCACAAAAAATAGTTGATCCCCCAAAAACTAGAATTCGTTTTTCTCGTAAGCCTGTAGAACCAATCGTTACACGACGACCTTCCCTAATTTTGATGTACTCACCTTCGAAATTTTTGTGCGTCACGAGACCATCAGTATTCTCAATGTTGCTGAGCACCAAACCGTGTTCCTCAGCAGGGCTAAGTATTTCATTTTTTGCTTGTGCAACAGCAAATGCTTCGGAGTCGAGTGCGTCTTTTTTGGCTTGCCAAATTTCAGTTGCTTTTTGAAAGTATCTTTTATCTTCAAGTCGTACGAAAAAACTGCTGTCCTGAGACCCGCGACTGATATCTCTAAAATGAAATGGTGCCTCAACTAATGAAAATAGTGTCAAAAATACAACAACATTTGCCAAAACAACTCGAGACTTAATTAAATTCGATTTGGGTCTGAGAATTACGAAAATAACTATCCAAATCCAACCAACCCAAATAAACGTGAACATTTCAAACTTGGAAGAAAGTAACAACTTATAGTTTGTAACAACCCAGAAACTAAGTGATACTGCGAGCGCGCTCACTAGCCATTGTCTCTTCGTGTTACTAATTCTCAGTTTGACTAACGTTAAAACAAACAGCGCGAATGCCGAATACAGAGCAATCTCTTTTAATCCACGACGGTAATACATTGCTGGAAATGAAACTAGAAAAGCGACAAAACTTGATCGGGTTAAAGATCTAAGTTCGAAAGATTTCATAAAAATGCTGCGACGCATCCTCAGATTACTATGAACGGTGTCGTAATTTGAGGTAACTTTGCGACTCATGCTAAAACAATTAGCCACTGATCATGAGTGAGATGTAGGACGTGTCTCGCTTTGTTTAAAGCGAGTAAATACTGCGAGTCAATGCTGCGAGTATATGTTGCGCAACAACAGCGCCAAGATTACGGGTACAGATGTAAATACACCTGCGGTGAAATAGGTTGTACCTTTGACATGTGCGAATCTACGACTACGTTGATGAGGGTCTTGGACATTCGTCCTATTTAATAGACATCGGCGACGGTGCAGTTGCGATCGTCGATCCACCAAGGTTTGCAACCGCTCACGAGGCACTTGCCAAGCAACTTAATTCGCCGATCATGTGGACATTTGATACCCATTCACATGCCGATTATGTGACGGGAAGCCCGCGGCTGGCATTGCGAGTCGGTGCTACTTTCGTTGCGCCTGCTACTTCGCACCTCGAGACTGCGCATCAACCTGTTACGGACGGTGACTCAATCGATCTCGGAAATAACCTAAGCATGACAGCAATTGCAACATCTGGTCATACTCCCGATCACCACGCCTACATCCTTAAACAATCTGGTGTGCCGGTGGCATTATTTTCGGGTGGCTCACTTATGGTCGGCACAATCGGGCGCACAGATCTTTGCGGTCCAGAACTCACCGAGTCATTGGCCCACGAAATGTTTCATTCATTACGTCGTTTCGACGACTTGCCCGACAGCTTGAAGGTTTACCCGACTCACGGCACCGGTTCGTTCTGCTCAGCACCAGGGTCAACAGAGCGCATCACAACTCTCGGTCATGAGCGCGTTTCGAACTCGCTATTCGCGCTGAAGGATCAAGACTTATTTGTTGAGCAACTGATCAACGGCTTCGGCACATTTCCTGTTTATTTCACCCGTCTCCCCGAACTCAATCGCCTTGGGCCAAACCACTATGAAGCGCTTCCGCTTTTAACTCAACTTGATCCTGCTCAAGTTGAAAGTCATCTCAAGCAAGGTGGTGTCGTAATTGACGTTCGTTCATCTGCAGCATTCGCCGATGGACACTTGGCTGGTTCAATTTCGATTGCATTGCGTCCGGTATTGGCAAGCTGGCTTGGTTGGATTGTCAAACCCGATCAGCCAATAGTTTTCATAATGGATGACGATCAAGATCGTGCCGAACTTGTGCGTCAATGCTTCGACATCGGTCACGAACGTTTGGTTGGCGAACTCACCTTCGGAATCAAGAGTTGGACGAATTCAGGTCGACCCGTTGAGAAAATAAAATTCGTTGAAGTCTCTGAAATGGTTGGGCAGATTATTGATGTCCGCCAATCCAACGAATTTCACTTGGGACATGTACCCACAGCGCTAAACATCGAACTCGGCTCTATCGCTCACGCTGAAATACCTAGCGGAGCATTAACAATTATGTGTGGACACGGTGAGCGCGCAATGACCGGCGCCAGCATTCTCGCAAAACATGGCCGCACAGATATTGCTGTACTCGATGGCGGACCAGATACCTGGTTTGCATCCACAGGCATTCAATTAGAGACTAAATAATGAGCGCAGTACCAACAATGACCCCGTTGCGACTTGGCGTAAAAGAGAACTTGGCTCAGTTCTCTTTATTGGTCGGCGTCAACGCACTCGTGGGCGGCATGATCGGACAAGAGCGAACTGTGTTGCCATTGCTCGCAAAAAATGAATTCGGTTTAACAGCATTCACCGCGAGTCTTACATTCATCGTTGCATTTGGTGCAGTAAAAGCGATAACGAATTTTTTTGCTGGCACACTTTCAGATCGACACGGTCGTAAACCTGTACTGATTGCTGGCTGGCTAATTGGTTTGCCTATTCCGTTACTTATTATCTGGGCACCGACATGGGGGTGGATCGTTTTTGCGAATGTGTTACTTGGTATCAATCAAGGTCTCACATGGTCGACGACAGTGATAATGAAAATTGATCTTGCTGGGCCGAAGCAACGAGGTTTCGCAATGGGATTAAATGAAGCCGCTGGCTATGGTGCAGTCGCAGTTACTGCTTTAGCAACGGGCTATATCGCCCAGCACGCAGGTCTTCGCCCTGAACCGTTTTTTCTTGGCATCGCTTACGTTGGGCTTGGCCTCGGTATTTCTTTTTTCTTTGTAAGAGAGACGCGTGCCCATGCCCATTACGAGGCAAGCAACCGTGCCACCACAAACGACACGCATAAACAATCTCTTTCGACAAAAGAAATATTTATCCTGACGTCATTTCGAGACAAAGCATTGTCGTCGTGTTCACAAGCTGGCCTCGTCAACAATCTCAATGATGGTCTGGCCTGGGGCCTGTTCCCGATATTTTTTCTCGCTGCTGGGCTATCAATTAGCCGAATCGGAATTCTTGCCGCGATATACCCCGCAGTCTGGGGGCTCGGTCAGCTCTACACCGGCGCACTTTCTGACCGCATCGGCCGTAAGCCACTGATCGTCGGGGGCATGATTGTTCAAGCATTGGCGATCGCGTGGATTGGCGCAACTTCTAGTTTTACAACCTGGGCAGTTGGTGCGGTTTTACTCGGCGCAGGGACTGCAATGGTATATCCAACACTTCTTGCTGCAATTGGTGATGTTGCCAACCCAACATGGCGTGCTCGCGCCGTTGGTGTTTACAGATTGTGGCGTGACAGCGGGTTCGCAGTCGGGGCGCTACTGGCTGGAATCCTTGCCGACTTAGTCTCAATCACTGCAGCTATTTATGCAGTCGCTACATTGACTGGATTATCGGGTATTGTCGTTGCGATACGCATGAACGAAACCCATCACAGATGAACTCGAACGAATCCATCGAACAAGAGCGGAATTCGATTGCTAAAATTCTCGCCGAAGCAAGACAGTCACTGTTGCGAGTCACGCCAGAACAGTTGTCCGGCGAACGAGAAAATGGAACCCTAATTGTTGATATACGTCCGGTTGAACAACGTCAGCGCGATGGAGATCTGCCTGGCGCAATCGTGATTGACCGCAATGTTCTCGAATGGCGACTCGACCCAAGTAGCGAACATCGAATACCGCAAGTTACCGGCTACGACATTCGCATCGTGGTTGTTTGCAACGAGGGATACAGCTCGAGCCTCGCTGCTGCCGTGCTTCAAAAACTCGGATTGCACCAAGCTGCAGACATGATCGGTGGCTACCAAGCATGGCTCGCCATTAACTAGGTTCAAGCAGATTCGTCAGCGAGGAACGTTTTCGGGTGTCTCGGCAAGGTCGAGTGCATTATGAATCAAAATCAATTAACAAAATGCAACACTCGTGTCGTAGACTTTGGTCGTTACGTAAGTTCAAAGGGGCTGACAGGTTTCGACGTCAGATTCGATGTTCGAGCGTGCGACTCGAGTTGCTCAGACTCGTAAAACGGGGCAAAAAAATAACTGCCAACAAGCAGTTCGCTCTCGCCGCTTAATTGCGGTCGGAGAGCAATCGTGAGCCGCAAGGTCGCACGGGGCCAATTCACCGCAGCCCGGCAACAGAAGCGGGGAATGACAGCGAGAAAGAATGCTGACGTCGAGAAAGACCGATGACCGAATGGAAAGTCATTCCGCGACTTTTGCACCTAGTGCATAAGTAGCCGACCCGCCGGTAACGCTGCGTAGCGTTGAAGTGGGAATAGTCGTATCACGGGCGCTCAACGGCTGATGGACGGGGGTTCGATTCCCCCCAGCTCCACTATTCCAGTATTTACTGGGCTCTCGACGCCCGGCTTACTCTTTGCCCAACGCCAGACACCCGTACAGCGGCTTCGTCTCGACGCAGTAACCCGGCCGAGACAACTCGAGAGACTCCGGCGTTGCCGGCACGCAGCCGTACGGCCCGGACGGACACTTCAGGAGTTGCGCAACCTTGACGTCGGGTGGCAGTGGGACCCAGTCGATGACGTGGACGAAGCCATTCCTCGCCTGATAGGCACCGTACACATTGGTGAGAGGACCACCCTGCGAGATGTCGGGAAAGGGGTTGACGCCGGGAAGGAAGACCTTGCCGTACTTGGCGGTGATCAACATTTTGGCCCCACCAAGCGACGTGAGTTCCTGACCGTTCATCTGCAGGAGGTCTATGTCGGTGTAGCGGTTGGTGCCGGTCACCACGAGGTACGAAATGATCTTGGTGAGGAGCTCGTTGTCGCTGAACACCTGCTCCTTCGTCACGCCCATGACGTCGAAAAATGCCTTGAAGGTGGCATCCGGTGGAATGAAGACGGTCACCGGACCGTCGCCCTGCAGCACACTCTCCAGCCCAGTGGCCTTGAGCGCCTCCAGGAATATGCCGAACTGCTGACCCGGCCAGTTCGCCTGATCCCAGGCACTCTCCATCACGGCAAGGTCGGGGAGTTCGGTCGTCACTGGGCTGACGGTCGTGGGTCGAACCGACGTGGCGGGAGCGTCGCTCAGCGAGATGCACGCCTTGTTGGTGTTCTTCGGAACGCAGTAACCGACGAATTGCGGGTCGAGTTCGTTCGGGTTCATACACCCGAACTTGCCGTCCGGGCATTTCATGAGTGGGAGCAGTTCGTCAAACGGCAACGGCACCCAGTTGATGCTGTGGATGAAGCCGTTCCGGGCTGCAAGCCCGCCAGTCACTGCAGTCAGGCCGGGTGGTTGGCGGGGGGTTGTGATCGCGTTGAGGCCCGGAAGGAAGGCCTGCCCGAGCTGGGTGGTCACCCGCAGCGTTTGCCCACCCGACGTGGTGAGCTCCTGACCGTCCATCTTGAGGAGGTCTTCATCGGTGTACCGATTGGTCGTCACCACGAGATAGGAGAGGATCTTCTCCATGAGCACTGGATCCTCGAATGTTGTCCGCTCATCCAGACCGGTCACCGCCAAGAATGTCTTCCAAGCTTGTTTCGACGGGAGGAAAAGCGTGACTGGACCGGGGCCCGCCAGCTGTTGCAGCAGACTCACAAAGGGCTGCGAGTAGGCAGTAAAGGCGTAGGCACCTGAGGGCAAGCCCTTGTCGATGAGGTCCTTGACGGTCTCCTGAATGAATTCATCGGGTGCGTAAACCGTGGTCGGCGGAGCCATCGTTGTCGTCGGAACCATCGTGGCGCCCGACGTCGCTGCTTGCTCGTCGCTGCCACACGCGCCGGCAACAAGTGCCATGCAGGTTGCGAATGCTAAAACTGTGAATCTGCGTCGACTGGTGGAACGGATCATGGTCTTCCTCTGTTCTTTGGCAAGGCGCACGACGTTACCACCGGCGGAACCTTCTCGGAGTGCAGCTGGCGTAACCCGTAGGCGTAACCGTCCTCCAAAGCACCTTCTGAGCCTGTAATTACGGTGAACAGTTGGGAATGTCCCAGCTCTACTTGAATGCAATTTAATTTGTTAAGAAAAATCAATTAATTCGTTTCTGATATCTTCGCACAGTGATAAAAAACTTGGCGTGGGTTACAACACGCGCCGCTCACGGTCGAGATGAAGATGAAACAGCAGTAGTTGCGGCACTTGGTCTTGCCGGTTGCGCAGTTGAGATCGTCAATTGGGACGACAAAACTGTGAACTGGTCTAAGTTTGACCGAGTTGTGTTGCGCTCGGCGTGGGACTACCCCGAACGATTGACAGAATTT
>JBAXAW010000002.1:0-51462 GCA_037142305.1 Actinomycetota bacterium | reverse complement strand
CGGGGTGCTGCCGATAGCTGGCACATTTTTTGTTTTCGCTGACTACATGCGTCCTGCAATTCGTCTTGCGGCGATTTCTGGTGCCCGGTGTGTATTTATCTTCTCGCACGATTCTGTAGGGGTTGGTGAAGACGGGCCGACACATCAACCAGTCGAGCAACTCGCCTCGTTGCGTGCAATCCCTGGGCTGCAAGTGATTCGCCCTGCTGATCCAAATGAGACGGTGGCTGCTTGGTGTGCTGCTGTTGATCACAATGGGCCAACGGTATTGATTCTTTCGCGACAAACCGTGTTGAGTGTGACTGATGGTTCTGCTGTCGCTAATGGTGCGGGTGTGGTGCGCGATTGCGAGGGTGCACCGACAATTATTTTGGTGGGTACAGGCAGTGAAGTTGGATTGTGCGTTACTGCTGCGACAGAGCTTTCTAAATCCGGCGAAAAATGTCGGGTTGTGTCAATGCCAAGTTGGGATCGATTCGAGCGGCTGGCTAAAAATCAACAACAACAAATCTTTCCGAAAAATATTCCAGTGCTATCCGTTGAAGCCGGCGTGACTATGGGCTGGGAGCGTTATGCAGATCAAACAATTGGCATCAATCGCTTTGGAACAAGTGCACCCGGTGCGATCGCGCTTGAGAAACTTGGCATCAGCCTAGAAGCAGTGGTTCAAGCATCTAAATCGCTGATCAACGACTTCAAGACGCAATGAGCGACCGACTAAGTCGTTTATTCACCGAGTACGGACAAAGTCCGTGGTTAGATAATTTGAAGCGCAGTTACATCACGAGTGGAGAACTTGAACGGGTGCGTGCGAGTGGCATCAGAGGACTTACTTCAAACCCGACAATATTTCAGAAAGCAATTCAAGGTTCTGATGAGTACACCGAACAGTTCAAGTCGTTGATCTCTTCGAACTCGAGCACACTTGAAAGTTACTGGGCGCTTGTTTTACAGGATATTCAAGGTGCTTTAGATGTATTCGCGCCACTTTACGAGTCATCGGGTGGTCTTGACGGTTTCGTCAGCGTTGAGGTTGATCCGAATTTGGCTCACCAAGGTGATCAAACATTGACTGCGGCGCGTCAACTTGACGAGCGTGTCAATCGTGACAACGTAATGATCAAAATCCCGGCCACTGCAGAAGGTATCCCTGCAATTCGCACGATGATTAGCGAGGGACGCAATGTCAACGTGACACTAATTTTCAGCCTTGAGAGATATCAGCAAGTTATGGATGCCTACCTTCAGGGTCTCGAGTTGCTTGCAGTGAGTGCACCACAGAAAGTCGCCAGTGTCGCCAGTG
Source organism: Actinomycetota bacterium (assembly GCA_037142305.1). Classification (GTDB taxonomy): domain Bacteria; phylum Actinomycetota; class Acidimicrobiia; order Acidimicrobiales; family Ilumatobacteraceae; genus BACL27. Next base: position 50,159 of record JBAXAW010000002.1, on the reverse strand, counting down.
TTGCGAGTTTCTTTATTTCGCGCGTTGATAGCGATATCGATCGATTGCTTGAAGCAAATGGAACTGACGGGGCTCTCGCCCTATGTGGAACTGCTGCTGTGAACCAAGCAAAAATCGCCTATCAGATGTTCGAACAGACATTCTCAGGCAAGCGCTGGAGCGAATTACTCAAGCACGGTGCTCATGTACAGCGACCACTCTGGGCCTCAACTTCCACGAAAAATGCCAAGTATCCAGACACGCTTTATGTCGACGCGCTAATTGGACCCAACACTGTCAATACTCTGCCTGATGTGACTGTAGAAGCATTCTCAAATAGGGGCAATCTTGCGTTGACGATCACAAAAGACATTGATCAAGCCAATATACAATGGTCGCAGCTCAAAGAATTTGGCGTGGATGTTGTTGATGTTGCCGCACGGCTAGAGCGTGAAGGTGTGAAATCGTTTCAGAATAGTTTTGATGAATTGATATCTGTGTTAACTGCAAAGGCAACAGAATTGAATCAATGAGTCAAGATACTTCGATCGACGACTCTGAATTGAAGTTGCTGATCGATGAACTTGTAACGAGCGCAATTTCGCAACGAGCAATCAACAAATTAGATAAGAAACTTGTTGTTGAACTGATCACAACTTCGCTAAAACTGGCCAACGATAAGCCCAACACGTTGAATCTAAAGATCGCCACTGCGGCGCTAACTGAAATGCGAGACGCATTTGTGATGTTTGCGCCGTATACGAATCGTAAAAAGGTAACCATTTTTGGTTCGGCACGAACAACTAAAGATGATCCACTTTACAAATTGACCCAAGAAGTCGCGAAGTCTTTATCTGAAAATGGTTGGATGGTCGTGACAGGCGCCGGACCAGGAATCATGGAGGCAGGCATGTCTGGCGCTGGACGTGAAATGTCAATCGGTGTCAGTATTCGTTTGCCATTTGAAACTTCGGCTAATCCGATTATTGCTGGCGATGAGAAATATGTATCGATGCGTTACTTCTTCACGCGAAAGCTAATGTTGGTTAAAGAGTCAGATGCGTTCATTTGTATGCCCGGTGGTTTCGGCACACTCGATGAGATGTTTGAGTTGTTGACATTGCTACAAACTGGAAAAAGTAATCCTGCGCCGATTGTTTTGCTTGACTTGCCAGGTGATCCATTTTGGGAGGATGTTGATTTATTCGTGAAGAATTCGTTGCTACCCCGCAAACTTGTCTCAGAGTCAGATATGGTGCTCTATCACGTTGCATCAGGTGTGCAAGACGCAGTTGACACAATCAAGAATTTCTACCGTAACTATCACTCAATACGAATAGTCGGAAACTTGACTGTGATCAGACTTCGAGAAGACATTGCCGATGCGATGCTTGCTGAGTTAAACCAGCAATTTTCTTATCTCTCAAAAGCGGGCGCCATTACGAAAATAACGCCGACTTCTGCAGAGATTGCCGATAAAGACAATTTGGATTTGTACCGACTCGCGTTTGAATTTACCCGGCGCGACTTTGGGGGCTTACGAAAGTTGATTGACCAGCTCAACCAGCAATAACGATCAGCAATAAAGCGAATGCAATGATTAATCGCTTATTACTCGCTAGTCGCTCGCTAACTAATCGTTAATAAGAAGACTGATCGCCTTCTCTATTGCTCGTCTTGCTTGGGTTAACCTGCGTTCGGTATCAGGTCTCTTTGACTCCCCTGATGCGTGAGCCTCTTTCAAGGCAGTGAGGGCTCGATCGCCAAGAGTCTCAGAAATATTTTTAAGCTGTTGAATAATCTCGTCATTGTTTTGTCCTGAAATTTGCATGATGCAACAAGTATGCCATTAGCCTGCACCAACATGTCTAAGCCCGAAGAATTACACGAATGGATAAGTTTCGCCGACCCTGACACAGAGCAAACATGGATGATTGATGCAACTTTTCTTCGATCAAACTGGACTTGCATTTATGGCAACGGATGCCAAGGTATTCTCGACGAAGCAGACCCAACGTTGCATCAAGGATGTTGCAGTTACGGTGCGCACTTTATTGACAAAGAAGATCTCGCATCAGTAAAGAAAAGCGTCAAGCGTTTAAAGCCAGAGCATTGGCAAAACTACGATCGCGGACAGCAGGGCAAATGGCTGGGCAAAGAAAAAGATGGCTCAGACATCACGACTTCTTACAAAGGTGCATGCATCTTTCATAATCGCCCGGACTTTGAAGGTGGTATGGGGTGTGCATTTCATGTCGCTGCCACCGAAGAAGGCGAACGCCCAATGGATTGGAAGCCAGATGTTTGTTGGCAAGTTCCATTACGTCTTGAACAACATGAAGAAGACGAAGATCATATTTTGTCAATTGTTCGTGAATGGAAGCGCCGCGATTGGGGCGGCGGCGGTTTTGACTTTGAGTGGTGGTGCACCGACGATTCAGCGGCATTCGTAGGCTCGCGACCTGTCTATAAATACTTAAAAGACGAATTGATTGAACTCTGTGGCGACGAGATTTACGACATAATCGTAAAGCAACTACAGAAACCCCAAACTACATTTTTGCCGCACCCGCAAGTACGACGTAAAAACAAAACTAAATAAAACTAATTATTTATTGTTTTTGCCAGACTTGCGTCGGTCTTCGATAGACAGATAGCGCTTTCGAATGCGAATATTCGTCGGCGTTACTTCAACAAGTTCGTCGTCAGCAATCCACTGAATACCCGATTCAAGCGTGTGGGTAATCGGTGTCGCTAGCTTTGGCCCGTCGTCATGACTGTGTGTTCGAATGTTTGTCATTTCTTTAGCGCGAACAGCGTTGACAACCATTTCGTCGTCTCGTGAGTTCTCGCCCACAACCATTCCTTCGTAAACCTCAACACCTGGCGCCACAAACAACGTGCCGCGAAGCTGCAAGTTGTCGAGGGCATAGGCAGTTGTAGATCCCTTACGGTCGGCAACCATCGCACCGCCCAAACGGTGCGGTAAATCTCCAGCCCATGGCATGTAGCCATCCAAGCTTTGGTGAAGCAATGCCGTGCCACGAGTAACCGTGAGCAACATTGATCTGAAACCAATTAGACCGCGAGACGGTGCCTGAAAGCTGACGATGGTTCTACCACTGTCGCCTGGCTCAAGGTTTGTCACGCGACCTTTTCGAGGAGCGAGCGCTTGAGTGACAGCACCAACATATTCGTCTGGTACGTCGATCGTGCCGGCTTCGAGTGGCTCATGCTTTTTGCCATCAATTTCTTTAGTGATTACTTCCGGACGACTTACTTGAAGTTCGTATCCTTCGCGACGCATGTTTTCGATCAGCACTGCTAGTTGCAACTCGCCTCGTCCAGCAACCGAAATCACATCAGGTGTGTCAGTTGTGTTGACTTTAATTGACACGTTGCCGAGAACTTCTTTGAACAATCGCTCACTCAAATGTCGGCTAGTTAGATATGTACCCTCGCGACCCGCGTATGGCGAAGTATTTACACCAAAGCTCATTCGCAAAACTGGTTCGTCGACTTCAAGTCGTGGTAGTGGCGCCGCGTTCTCAAGTGCGGCAATAGTGTCGCCTACTTCAACTTCATCGATGCCTGCCAAAATAAACAAGTCACCAGCAGAAACTTCACTTACTTCTTCGCGACTAATACCGCGAAAAGCAAACAATGTCGAGATTCGTCGTTTAATCGACGGCGCCGGGTTAGTCGCATTTGGGTGTTGCCAAACTGTAATTGTCTCGCCCTTGCGCAGTACTCCGGCGTGCACACGACCAATGGCAAGGCGACCGAGATAGTCAGATGCATCCAAGTTGGCGACCATTGCTTGCAGGGGTGCCGATGGATCATCACTTGGCGCAGGAATCGTGTCAAGAATTGCATCTAGTAATGGCACGAGGTCGGCGTTCTCGGCAGGCATTCCGATGCCCTTCATTGAACGACCATCTCTTGCAACCGCTGAGATCACTGGAAAACTTAAGTGATGATCATGATGAGCAAGATCTAAGAAAAGCTGTTCAACTTCTAGAAGCACTTCTTCTGGTCGGGCATCAGAACGGTCGACTTTGTTTAAAACAACTACAACTGGCAAGTCGCGAGCCAATGCTTTTGACAAAACGTAGCGGGTTTGTGGCAACGGGCCTTCAGCAGCGTCGACTAAGAGCAAAATACCGTCAACAAGTGCGAGTGCTCGCTCTACTTCTCCACCAAAGTCAGCGTGACCGGGTGTATCTACGAGGTTGATTTTGGTGCCACGCCACTCAATTTCGGCTGCCTTAGCCAAAATCGTGATTCCACGCTCACGTTCTTGATCGTTTGAGTCCATTACGCGGTCTACGACTGCTTGGTGAGCGGCGAAGGTTCCGCCAGATTTTAAAAGGGCGTCAAGCAGAGTTGTTTTGCCATGGTCAACGTGCGCTACTAAAGCTATATTTCGGATGTTATTAATGGGGGTCTCTCAGTTTCAGCTAGTTATGAATTATCTTCATCGGTGAGCTCATCGGAGAGTTCTTCACCGTCTTCATCGAATCTCACGCCATAGCGTTCGGCTATAGCTGCATATTCGTCTTCTTGAGTCTTCGACTTGCTTTCACGCGAAACACCAAGATCTTGTGCAGTCGGGCCTGTTTGCTTCAGGCGACGAGCTTCTTCAAATCGACGATGACGTCCCTTTTTCACGATAGGGCTCCAAATTTTCTCTGGGGCGGCTACCGGTTTTGGTCACCGCCTAGTGGTTAGACATTGGGATAGAGACTAGCAACAAATCACTCTCAAAACGTGGACTTATGGGTTATCGGCCTCAATCAGTTTGAGATGTCCGTCACGATCAACACTCAAACCGACGTTTCCAGAGAGAATTTTGGCTAGGTCTTCACCAACGACGGCGGCTCTCCAACCTTGCGTCAAGCGAGCATCGGGCGACTTACGCAAGAATGCGCTGATATCACTTCGTGTTGCTAAAAGAGTCGCATCAATCTTGTTTTTACGAGCAAGTTCGCCAATCCATGCTGTTATCAGCGTTAATGCAGGCCTCGCCCATTTCTCGACGTCATCTGATTCATGACTTGGAAGCTCGACAGTGCGTTGTGCACCATCGCGAATTGCATTCATAATCTCTTTGCAAAATTCAGATGACAAATGACGATCATCTACGCCGCGAGTTGAAGCGAGTTCTTCAACATTCTTTGGCACGCGTTGAGCAATCCCAAGCAATGCCATGTCAGACATAACTCTTCTTGGCGGATGATCACTTCGCATCGCACGCTCTTCGCGCCACTGACCGACTGCTTGCGCTACCCCACGCGACGAACCCTTAAGTGATCGCGCTTCTTTGAGCTTGAGCCATGCGTGACGCGACTCAACTGGGCCACTTGGTCGCGCGACAAGGTCACTGCATGCATCTGCGACCCAGACAGTTCGACCTAGTTCGTTCAACTGTGACGAGAGTTCGTCGTGTAGATCTAAAAGATGCGCAACGTCGTCTGCAGCGTAGACGCATTGAGCCGTCGTTAATGGTCTTCGCAACCAGTCGGTCAAGCGATCACCTTTCGAAAGCGCGACTTTCTTGATTGCTTGAACAAGAGTGGCAAGCGACGGTGTCGAGTATCCAAGAAATCCCGCGGCGATTTGGCTGTCAAAAATATTTTTAGGTGCAACAAGCGACGCATGACGCAAAACTTCAAGGTCTTGTTGGGCGGCGTGAAACACTGCAAGAACATCGCTCTCAAATAATCTTGCTAAACCTCGCGGATCAACAGCAAGCGGATCGACAAGTGCTGTCTTTTCGCCCCATTTCAACTGAACTAGCGCGAGTTTCGGATAATAAGTTTTCTCGCGATGAAACTCTGTATCAATTGCATATCTAGGCTGCAACAAAATCTCATCGATGATTTCGTCTAAAGCAAGATCATCTTCTATCCAGCGGTGTGTCAACTCGGATGTTCTCCGGTGACGATTTCATTGCCGAGGCTGATCCATCCCATGGTGCCGCCAGCCACATTCACGACATTTGAGATTCCGACATCGTGCAGCATTTCGCAGGCTTGCATACTGCGACCTCCGCTGCGACAGACAACATAAACCGTCTCGTCTGATTGAAATTCGCTCGTATTGCTGAGCACTGTTGAAAGTGGCACCAGAATCGCACCCGGGATGTGCCCAGACTCGTATTCGTCTGGCTCTCGAACGTCTATGACTAATGAACCATTCTCAACCAAAGTCGTGAGTTCTTTAACTGAAATTTCATTGATCGCCATATGAAAAGGTTAGTTGAAATTTGTGCACAGAAGATGAATTGACTAGCTCGAATTCAAATTAAGTCATTGGGAGTATTTACATTTTGCAATGCGTCTGGTGGCAGCTGCAAATAGTTCACGTTCAAACCGATGACAGCACGATGGATTGCGCGCTCACCACTGGCGAACTGCTGCTCTAAATGTTGAATTGCACTTCTTCGCCACGCACTGCTCAACCATTGCGGTGAGTCGGTGGTTGCAACCTGTACATCAAACTTTTCATCCATTGCTGACAACTGTTTGCACGTTTCAATATCAATCCACGGCACATCGCATGGCATGGTCAACAAAATCGGTGCATCAGAAGCATGCATCGCGGCAAGCAAAGCCGCAAACGGTCCGGCGCCGAAAACTTCGTCAGCAACAAAAGTTAGATCCCATCGAACTGCATCAACTTCAGAGCCACCGACTAGTAAAATCTTTTCAACTCCTGATTGGCGCATTGAGCGCGCAATTCGAAAACCGAATTCTTCGCTATCTATAAACGCGTTGATCTTGGGTGATCCAAAACGCGAACTCTCGCCACCGGCAAAAATTGCACCTGTGACGAAGTCATCTTGCATAAATGATTTCGAAACTATTTGCTGGCTTCGCCACTCGGATCTAGTTGTAAAAGAAATTGTTCGCACCGAATTGCTTCGCTAACTTCACCAATTAGACGTGATTGTTTTGCTAACCCGCCAAGGCATCTTAGAAATCCACGGTTAGATTCTCTCGCCCATCGCACATATCCAGAGCCGCGCCAAGAGTTCGCACGCAATGTGTCAAGACCTCGGTGATAACCAACTCGATATGCCATGTATGCATCAATGCCGGGTTCGCTGAGATCACCGATTGTTGCCCAGCCCTCAAGAAATGTCGGATGATCTGCGACTACTTGGCAAACCGCTCGTCGACGACCATCGATTGGTGCCGCCAATGCGCTATCCAACCTGAGCCGAAGTTCGGCCGTGATTTTCGGGATAATCGTCTCTGGCGGTCCGCTTGCTGAAAGATGTATTGGTTGATCACTCATAGTCCTGCCACACTAGATCACATGGATCTATTTTCACTTAACGCCGAAACAGCGAAAAATATCGGACTTGGCTCAATGGGGGGAAGCGTGCTCGGCTGGCTTTTCGTACTCAAGTTTGTCAAGTCTTTAGTCACAAAAATACTTATGTTGGCTTTGTTTGCCGGCGTCGCTTTTCTGTCGTTCACACAACGCGACGCTTTATCAATTTGTGCTGCGAAATTTGAAGTTCGAGAGTCGAGCATTCAAGATACTTCGTGCTCATTTTTCGGACAAGATATTTCGCTCTCGAAAATCCAACCGTGACCACCGATTTAGTCACACAAGTTCGCAACCAACTCGATGCGTCACCGACACCACGACATTTAGTTGATTTTGTCGCGAAGCAACTTTCTGCAGCTGGTTTCGCTGATTGCGCAATTTCGAATTCGCCAGAAGGATATTTATCGAGCGGTTTTATTAAACGTTCCGGGTCGATAGTTGCGTGGAGACACGGTTCAAAGACGATTGAGCAGTTTCGAATTATCGGCGCTCACACTGATTCTCCGTGTTTGAAAATTAAACCGCACCCTAATGAAACTAGATTTGGTTGGCAGACATTGCTAGTTGAGGTTTACGGAAGTCCTCTGCTCAATAGTTGGCTTGACCGCGACCTTGGCATCGCAGGACACGCAGTGATGCGCGATGGTTCGGTCAAATTGTTTTTTAGCGCAACTCCAATTGCTCGCATCTCACAATTGGCAATACATCTAGATCGTGATGTAAATGAACGAGGTCTGATCCTTGACAAACAACTGCACCTCTCCGCAGCTTGGGCGACCGGTGAGAAATCTATAGATTTTTTGCAATGGGTAGCATCGCAAATTGCTGTAAAACCCGAGCAGATAATTTCGGTTGACGCTCAGCTTTTTGATTCGGTACCTGCTCAGCTTCTTGGTGTCGACCAGTCTCTGTTAGTAAGTGGGCGACTCGATAATCAGGCATCGTGTTGGGCAGCAATTTCGGCCCTAATCGAGACACATCACCCGACAGAGACTTGTGTTGTTGCATTGTTTGACCACGAAGAGGTCGGCTCGACAAGTGCTACTGGTGCCGCTGGTCCACTTCTTGAACACACACTTGAAAGAATCGCTGATTCAAGTGGTTTATCGCGAATTGATTATTTGCAGGCATTAACTCAATCCTCTTGTGTTTCTGCGGATAATTCGCATGCGGTGCATCACAACTATCCCGAACGTCACGATCATGCCCACGCTCCAATTGTTAACCAAGGCCCTGCATTGAAGATGAACTCGAATCAGCGATATGCAACTTCATCAACTTCGGCAGCGATGTTTGTCAGAGCCTGCGAATCGGCGAATGTCAAACATCAAATGTTTGTCTCAAAAAATAACATGCCTTGCGGTACAACGATCGGGCCTATTACGGCAACACGACTTGGTATTGACACTGTGGATGTCGGGATACCGCAACTTTCGATGCATTCAGTGCGCGAAGTGTGTGGCGTAAGTGATTTAGTTTCGATGCAAAAAGCTTTGACAAGCTACTTGACTCTCTAGATGACTAGTGCGCTGCAAGTTGTGCGGCGTCAAACAATTCTTGTAATGCAGATTTCAAATTTGCTGTCAACTCAGTTGTTGCTGTGCGTGGGGTACGACCCGTGGTCGCGAGAGGCGGATAAATCGGCGCACCGATAATCATCGTGCACTTCTTCGGGTAAATCATCTTCTTACCTTTGGGCATAACACCCTGTGTGCCGCCAATACCGACAGGCACAATCGGTACGTTCGCCTTTATCGCTAAATATGCGGCACCATCAAATAACGGTTGTATTAGATCGCCGGATTGTCGTGTGCCCTCTGGAAACATCACCATTGGTTCGCCTAGTGCAAGCACAGCGAGACAACGCTTCAGTGCCTCAAGGTCAGCCGTACCGCGCGTGACCGGAAACCCACCTAAAGCAGAAAGCACCGAACCAATAGTTTTGTTTTTCCACAAACTATCTTTTCCCATGTAGCGCAAACGACGAGTTGTCGCAGCACATGAAATCGGAGTGTCTACATTTGATCGATGTATCGGCGCCAAAATGAATGCACCAGTTTTTGGAATGTTCTCTTGACCTTTAACACTCAGTCGAAAGTATGATCGACATAACGCAACCAGAATTCCACGAATAACTGCGTAAAATAATTTTCCGATACGACCTTGGCCGGCAAGATTTGTGTCGACTTTAGTCATGATCTATTAATCGTTAATTCGACTAGTTGCGCCACGACTTCGTCGATTGATCGGTCACTCGTGTCTATGGTGACGGCATCGTCAGTTTGTGTTAACGGGCTATCACTGCGAGAACTGTCTTGTAGGTCGCGCGATGCAATAGCGGCAGCAATTTCTTCAACGTTTCCGCCAGATTGGGCGACGCGACGTTTCGCACGCACAATCGGCGACGCAGTTAAATAAACTTTCAATGTCGCGTCTGGAAACACAACCGAACCAATATCTCTTCCTTCAACTACCCCACCGTTGTGATCGGCAATCCATTGCCTCTGACGCTCGCGTAACTCAGTGCGAACTTGGCTATTTGCAGCCACAGCGCTGACCGCTGCGGTAACTTCAAAACTACGAATAGCAGATGTTGCATCAAGCCCATTGATCACAACACTCTCATCTGTCAGAAGCATTTTTGATTCTCGCGCTAACTCTGCGACAAGATCTTGATTCGATAAGTCAATACCTGAATTCATTGCTGCAAACGTAACTGCTCGATACATCGCACCAGTATCGAGATATCTAACTCTTAACTTTGCTGCCAATGCTTTGGCGATCGTCGATTTGCCTGCGCCAGCCGGGCCGTCAATTGCGACAACTATCATCGTGCAAAAATTATCAGAAAAATAAGCACTACCAACTGGTGTCTTGCGCACGACCTTCGTCGTATCCTGACGCACTTTGAACTCCGATCACGGCACGCTCTTGAAACTCTGAGATATTTGCGGCACCTGCATAGGTGCAACTTGATCTAACACCCGAGATGATTTGATCGATGATGTCTTCAACACTTGGTCGTTGCGGATCTAAGTACATTCGCGAAGAACTAATCCCCTCTTCGAATAGTTCTTTTCGAGCACGCTCAAATGCGCCTTCACTGCGTGTTCGATTTCGAACTGCACGGTTTGAAGCCATTCCAAAACTCTCTTTGTACAGACGACCGTTTGTGTCGCGCAGTGTGTCGGCTGCAGATTCGTAAGTACCTGCAAGCAGCGAACCAAACATCACGTTGGCTGCACCAGCGGCCAGACCAAGTGCGACATCACGCGGATATCGCACTCCACCATCTGCCCAAATAGTTTTACCTAAATCAGACGCAGCTTGTGAACATTCAAGTACTGCCGAAAATTGTGGACGACCAACACCTGTCATCATTCGAGTTGTGCACATCGCACCTGGCCCAACCCCGACTTTGACGATGTCAGCGCCGGCGTTAATGATGTCTCGGGTACCTTCTGAAGTTACAACGTTTCCGGCGACGAGCGGAATATTGCCAACGACTTGTCGCACTTCTTCAATCACATTAAGCATGCGAACTTGGTGACCGTGAGCCGTGTCAACAACGATTACGTCGACACCCATAGCAGCGAGATTCTTTGCTCGCGTTGATGGGTCAGCGTTGACACCAACTGCTGCTGCGATCATCAGGCATCCGTTCTTGTCTACGGCAGGCTCGTATATCGTGCTGCGTAGCGCGCCATTGCGAGTGATTACGCCGAGTAACTTGCCGTTTTTATCGACTACTGGCGCTACAGATAAACGCGCTTCGGTCAGGCGCTCAAACATTTGCTGTGGTGACAGAGATTCTTCAAGAGTAAAAATTTCCCGACTCATAACATTTCTAATCTGCGCAAAACGATCAAACCCAACTGCGTCGTGTTCAGTGAAGATTCCGTAGGGTCGCTGATCTTCGTCAACAACGATTACAGCGCCGTGACTGCGTTTATAGATCAAACTCAAGGCCTCACCAACCGTGCCGTCTTGTTGCATCGTGATCGGTGTATCGATCACCTGATGACGAGACTTGACGAACTTGACGACATTTTCGACAATGTCAAGTGGAATATCTTGCGGAAGTACAACTATCCCACCTCGACGAGCAACTGTCTCTGCCATTCGGCGCCCCGCGATTGCCGTCATGTTTGACACAACTAGCGGTATCTTTGTGCCGATTTTGTCGGGTGTTGTTAAATCAACCTTTAGTCGAGATGTCACCGCCGAGAGGCTTGGCACCATGAACACATCGCTATAGGTCAAATCGAAGTCAGGCGACTGATTTAAGAAACGCATCGGTGATCCCCTCGTGTTGGGCTCATTTTGAAGCCTCCTTAGGCTACTCGTATGGATGTTAATACTGGTTTCATAACTACTGCGTTACCCCCAGTACTTATGGTTCACGGCTGGGCTGGCTCATTTTCGCGAACTTGGCAAATGTCTGGTGTTGAGACTTTGTTACAAGAAACAGGCCGCAATGTTGTTGGCATTGATTTGCTCGGTCATGGAAACGCCGAAAAGCCGCACGACTCAACTGCTTACTCTGATCTTTCTTTGCCGATTCGCCAAAGTGCAAAAGATTCAAAAGTTGATGCGGTAGGTTTTTCTCTAGGTGCTATCGCGTTACTTCATGCCGCAACCATCAATCCAAATATGTTTCGCAAATTGATTCTCCTTGGTATCGGCGACAAGATATTTGAGCCTCATGATCCAAAAGAATCAGAGTTGATTATCTCTGGGATCGATGGCACTGCAGAAATTGAGAATACTCTCGCCCGTCAATTTGGTAATTATGCGCGCCACAGTGATAACGATCCATTGGCGTTAAGGGCTGTCTTGCAACGACCGCGCGGTGCTGTATTTACAAAAGAAAACGCCTCGGCAATAACTGCCGATGTTTTAGTACTCGTCGGTGATCGCGACTTTGTTCTGCCTGCCGATGAATTAGTGCAGTCTTTCAAGAACGCCAAATTCAAACTCTTAAAGAACTGCGATCACTTTGCGTCTACAGATAATTTCTCGTTCATTGACGCGATGCTTGATTTCTTTAAAGATTGATCTGATGCAAGATCGCGTCGAGCAAATTTTGGATGGAAATCTCTCTACGTCAATCGAGTCAGCGGTAGAAAATCTGTGTAATGACTTGCTGATTGGGTTGCCTACCGAAACTGTCTATGGTCTTGCGGCGTTGGCTTCACACCCGAAGGCAATCGCAAAAATCTTTCAGGTTAAGGCACGACCGACAAATCATCCACTGATTCTGCACATTGCGGATTATCAACAACTTGAAAAATGGGCGGAGAATATCCCGCAATATGCGATGAACATTTGTGAGCATTTTTGGCCAGGGCCGCTCACAGTAATACTGATGCGAACTACAAATGTTTGCGATGAGATGACTGGCGGCCGCGAAACTGTTGCGATTCGTATTCCGAATCACAAAGTCGCGTTGTCATTATTAAACAGTCTCAACGACGGGTTGGTTGCTCCTTCAGCGAATCGATTTGGCAAAGTGAGTCCGACTTGTGCAAAGCATGTAGTTGATGATCTTGGTGATGATGTTTCACTTGTGCTCGATGGAGGTATTTGCGATATTGGTGTTGAGTCAACAATTATTGACTGCACTTTGAATCGACCTCAGATATTACGTTCGGGTGGGATATCGAAATCTGAGATTGAAGAGATCGGCGAAATCGAGATCGCGTATTCTGATGGCGACTCTCGGGCTCCCGGGATGCTCGAAAAGCACTATGCGCCGAACTGCCGAGTTGAACTCGTTGATAGTTCACAACAAGCAACGCTCCGTTTTATTGAGATTTCTGCGCAAGGTCTAACAGCTGAAATTATTGATTTTCAAGATGATTTGAAGCTCTATGCTCATCAGCTTTATGCAAGATTGCGTCAAGCCGATGAGCGCAGTATTCATACGGTTTTGGCTGTTATGCCTGGCGGTGGTGGCTTGGGTGACGCAATTCGGGATCGACTGATCAAGGCCGCCGCATCGAATTAGACCGTTTAATTCATTTGTTATAGCTTTCGACAGTTGCCAAAGGTCGTGAAGTTCAATACCCTTAATACTTCATAACTAATGGCCAGCATCCTGCTGTCCTACTCCTAGGGGGAGAAAAATAAATGAAGAAAACTACAACGCAACGCTTCGGCGCGCTTGTTGTTGGTCTCAGCCTTTTGGCTGCGGCTTGCGGCGGCTCCGATGCAGCAACTGAAACCACAACAGCAACTGCTGAGACGGCTGCACCTGCTGCAGCTGGCGGCGAGTTAGCTGGAATGAAAGGTACAACTCCACTTGTTGATTTGTCGCCAGAGTTCAAAGATGCAGTCAATGCATTTTGGACAGGCAAAGGCAACAAAGCACTTGTTGACTTCAACTACACAGCAGAATCATTTGACGCTGTAATGTTGATCGCACTTGCAGCAGAAGCCGCAGGAACAGATGGCAGCGGACTTGCTGACCAACTTGTTGCTGTTTCAAAAGATGGTACTAAGTGCACAGCGGCCACATGGGCTGACTGTATTGCAACAATCAAAGCGAAGGGTGACGTCGACTATGACGGTTTCTCTGGTCCAAACACATTGAACGGAAACGGCGAGCCACTTGAGGCTTCGTACGGCATTCTTCAGTTCGGTGCGGACAATCGTCTCGACAGCACACTTACTACATACCAACTTGCAAATGCACCAGCTTCTGCAGTCTTGCCACTTTCTAAGACAGGTGTTGCTCGTAAGGGCAACGGTGTTCTTAAAATTGGTGGACTTCTTCCAGAAACTGGAAACCTCGCATTCCTTGGCGCTCCAATGATTGCTGGTGTTGAGTACGCAATTGATTACCTAAACAAGGCCGGCGGCGTTCTTGGCAAGCCAGTTGAATACAGCGCAGGAGATTCCGGCGACACTTCAACAGACACAGCCAGCGTGACAGTAGATCGTTTGCTCGCAGAAGGTGCAGATGCCATCATTGGTGCAGCATCATCTGGTGTATCGCTCACAGTTATCGACAAGATCACTGCAGCAGGTGTTATTCAGTTCAGCCCAGCGAACACATCGCCTAAGTTGACTTCATACGCCGACAACGGTCTTTTCTTCCGTAACGCACCACCGGATGACCTCCAGGGTGCAGTTCTTGCAGAAGTAATCGTTGCTGACGGAGCACAGTCTGTTTACATCTTGGCGCTTGACGATGCTTACGGCACCGGACTTGCAACAGTTGTAGAAGAAGTTCTTACAGCAGCTGGTGTAAAAGTATTGGGCAAGAAAATCTACGACCCTAAGGCAACAACATTTGATGCCGAAGTCGGAGAAGTTGTTGCTGCTAACCCAGACGCAATCGTCTTGATCACATTCGATGAAGGTTCACGAATCCTCCGCACAATGGTGGAGAACGGTATTGGACCAAAAGCGAAGAAGGTCTATGGCGTTGACGGAAACATTGGTAACGCACTCGGCGAGAACTTTGACGCTGGTAAGTAATCAATAATCCCTAAGATTAAATGTTCAGGCCCCGGGCGAAAGCCCGGGGCCTTTTCATTTCCCGGGCGAATACCTGAGCCCTTTTCATTTGTACATGATTTATGAATTTTCAAGCAACCAATAAAGGTTGAAAATTTCAGCCGCCAGTTGATTTGGCGAGCGTGCCGAGATATAACTTAATTACATTTGGGTCTGTCAAAAGATCTTTGCCGGTACCCGTGTAGGCATTCTTGCCTTGGTCTAAAACATACGCTCGATTTGAGACTTGCAAACATCTGCGAGCATTCTGCTCGACCATCAATATCGCGATTCCTTCGGCGTTGATCTTCTTGCATTGAATAAACACTTCGTCTTGTAGTACCGGTGATAATCCCGCAGATGGTTCGTCCAGTAGCAATAATTTCGGCTCCATCATCAGTGCACGTCCCATTGCGACCATCTGACGCTCTCCACCTGAAAGCGAACCAGCCTTTACCGAAGCGCGCTCAAGCAAACGCGGGAAAAGTGTCGAAACATATTCAAATCGATTCTTGAAAACCGACGGTTTTAAAAAACAGCCCATCTCGAGGTTCTCGGTGACTGTAAGACTCGGGAACACGTTTCGATTTTGCGGCACATAGCCGACACCGCGCTCAACTAATTCGTGCGCTTTGAAGCCTGTGATATTTAGTTCACCCAACTTAATTTCTCCACCCCGAACCGAACATTCGCCTAAAATAGCTTTAAGCACAGTTGACTTACCGGCACCATTTGGTCCGATGATTCCAACGAATTCGCCTTGATTTACGGTGATGTTGCAACCGTTCAAAATATTTACTTCAGGAATATAACCGGCTACGAGATCTTTTACATCGAGAACCGAACTCATAAACGCACCTCGTCCAAGAGAGACGATCCTTGGTGTAGACCGAGATATGCCTCGACAACTCTCTCGTTATTAGAAATCTGACTCGGCGTTCCCTCAGCGATGACTGCACCTTCTGCCATCACGACCACCCAGTCTGCAACATCGTTGACCATATCCATATCATGTTCGACGAAAAGCACCGTCATGCCATCATCGCGCAAGCCGCGAATATGTTCGTTTAAATTTTGCTTCAACGCAGGATTAACACCAGCCATCGGTTCATCAAGCATCACTAAACGTGGCTCAGTCATAAGCGCTCGTGCCATCTCTAGCAATTTACGTTGACCACCAGAAAGTGTGCCGGCGTATTCATTGCGCATGTGATCCATTTTGAAACGTTTCAACAGAGCATCAGCACGCTCTTCGATCTTGGCTTCTTGCGATCTCCATAAATATGGCAATAGACCGTTCCACCACTTCTCGCCCACTTGATGCATTGCGCCGAGTTTCATATTTTCAATAACTGACATTTTTGTCAGACTTTTCGTCAATTGAAATGTCCGAACCATTCCCATGCTGGCGGTTTGATGTGCTGCAACGCGCGACATATTGTGTCCGTCGAAACGCCACTCACCAACATCGGGTTTATCAAAACCAGAAAGCAGATTAAATAAGGTTGTCTTTCCTGCACCATTAGGGCCGATCAAAGCAGTAATCGAGCCTCGTTGCACTTCGATATGCGAAACATCTACAGCAACGACCCCACCGAAATGGCGACGAACTCCGTCTGCTACCAAAATTGGATCAGGTTTAGAAACACCTGGCGCTGATTCAATAGTCGATAACGCCTCACGAACCGTTGTTGCGAGTTCGCTGTATTTTCGTTCAGCGACCATCGAGCGCCATCTCTTGACGATTGCCAAACAACCCTTGCGGTCTGAATACAATCAACAACATTAAACCGATACCGACGAACATGTAATTGACAGCGCCAACCTGATTGCTCTCAATAATCGTTACTCCGCTAATGCGCAGTGGTCCTTTGCGAGTCAATTCGCGTAAAAAATTGTCGGAGAATACAAATATCAGCCAGAACAACATCGAGCCAACGACTGATCCTGCGACCTTTGCCAGACCGCCCAAGACGAGTGCAGTGAGAATATAGAACGTCACCATTCGGCTGTAATTATCTGGTTGAACCGATCCACGATCGAGGGCTAAAACCATTCCTGCGAACATACCGATAACGCCACCAATTACAAGCGCTTGCATCTTGTATGCGTAGACGTTCTTTCCAAGGCTTCGAACCGCATCTTCGTCTTCTCGAATACCTTTAACAACTCTGCCCCACGGGCTGCGCATTAACTGCCAGGTGAAAAGCGAGAAGACCCCAACTAGTATCCAGCCAATAAGTATCGTGTAAAGCGAATATCCCGTATACGTGAAGGGTCTAAAACCGTAGGTCTTACCCGGGTTAAACGGACTGAGATTGCGATATTGGCTGCTGAAACTGCTGATTCCTTCTGTGCCACCAAAAACTTTTCTAAATTTTACAGATCGCACAAATAGTCTCACAATCTCAGCAGTGGCAATTGTGACTATCGCTAAATAATCGGCACGTAGCCTCAAAGTTGGTACACCAACAATTAGCGAGAGAATGATTACAAAAAATATTCCAAGAGGAATTCCCCACCACAGACCGACACCAAAGTATTGCGCCGTCATACCTAAGCCGTATGAACCACACGCCATAAATGCGGCTTGACCAAAGTTGAGCATGCCCGTATAACCGAAGTGAATATTTAAACCCAGCGCAGCAAGCGCAAAATAAATCGCGTCAACACCGATCGATGCACGAATCGTATTTTCAATAATCTTTATGAAATCCATGTCAACCCACCCTTTGACTTCTACCGAAAATTCCCTGTGGGCGAATGATTAGCACCATTATCAAAATAAATAATGCAGGTGCAACCTTCAGCTCACTAGGGATTAACAGTGAAGACATTTCCACAAAAATCCCGATAAAAAAACCGCCCACGAGTGCGCCATATGCAGAGCCAAGGCCGCCGAGCGTAATGCCGGCGAACATTAAGAAAACCAAGTCTGAACCCATTGAAAAACTCACCTGTTCATCTAAGCCTCGAAAAATACCGCCAGTTGCGGCCAACGCACCACCCGCAAACCAAACAATGCGGATTACTTTTTGAGTATTAATTCCCGTTGCCGACGCTAGTTGCACATTGTCACTGACAGCACGAATCGCTTTACCTAGCCTCGATTTTTGTAATGAAAATGCTATTGATAGCAAAATAATTATTCCAAGTATTGCAGTCGTTAAATCTCTCGGCGTAATACCGATTGGGCCGATTTCTAAATTCACTTGTCTTGAAAAACTAGTAAGTTGCTTTGTACGCCCACCGAATAGAAATAGATACATATTGATCAACATCAGTGAGAGACCAAGCGATACGACCAACTGTGAATTCGAGCCAATGCCGCGTTTTGTCAATCGAGCGAAAATGCCCCAGTTGATGAGTAGTCCAAAGCAGCCGCCCAACAAAATCACAAGTGGCCCACAAATCAAAATAGGAATATTCATATGAACATTAAAGAAAAACGCTAACAGTGCTCCAAATGTGACCATCTCGCCGTGTGCGAAATTCGTCAAACCAGTCGTACCGATAATTAATGAAAGACCGACTGAGCACATTGCGATAATGATTCCGAGACGAATGCCATCGGTCAATCGTTGCAAAATGTGCTCCAGATTGGTTGAGCCTGCGACGCCACTGTCACCAGTAAAAAAAGTAACTCGTTTCGTGTTTGTTGTAAATAAAACTTGGTCAACCTTGACTTGCGCTTTGGCGGCATCAATGAGCGTGAGCCCGTTCGGCAGTGAAGATGTGTCGATGTCTATTAAATAGTTATCTCGTGTAGGTACTCCAACTTTGCAAAGTCCGTCTGCACCTGTAGTGCCTTCGCCGATCAAAATACCGTCAACAGTTGTGACTTTAATATTTGCTCCAGCAACCGGGGTGCGTTCAGGCTTATCGTTTACCAAAACTTGGTTCTGAACGCTGGCGATAATGAAGTACTGGCCCTCATCAGCCGCGCTAACCGAACTCGATGCGAGACCGAGACCCGCGACAGTCGAGCAGATCACAGCTAAAAGAACTTTTAGCCAAATGTGACCAATCTCAGGACCAGATTGCTTCAACATCGTGGCTCTAATCTAAGCACAATTTATACAGCTTTTGGAAGTTTTGAATTCCAATATAAATCAAGTGCACCAAGCCAAACTGCCACAGACAAGGCGACATGGATAGCCACTAACAAAACTGGTAGCCCAGAGAAATATTGAACGTAACCGATTAAACCCTGCAAAGCGCCTATTGCAAGAAATCGTTCAAGAGGATGAGCGAGGATGCGCCAAGAAATCGGGTCTCTGCGAGCCACGAAGAACAGGACCAATGCTGTAGTCAGGCACGTGATTACTGTGATGCTGTGAATCTTTGCAGCTAAGTTGATCGCCAAGTCGATGCGAATTGCGTTTTCGTCGCCTGCATGGGGTCCAGAGCCGGTAACTACTGTGCCAGTAACGATTGCCGCGCCTGACAAAGCCAAAACAATACGCACCAGCAACAAATTTTTTGAGTTAGTGATCTCTGGTTCACGACGAGGCAGAACGTTTTCTTGCGTTCGAAATATTCTTGCATGTTGAAGCAGCATGTAGGCATTACTCATAAGCAACATGCTGACCAAGAAATGTGCGATATTTGAAAATGGATTAAGCCCGGTAAGCACAACTAAGCCCCCGAGTAGCACTTGGGCAACAACACCGGTGACAAGTCCGATAGACATACCGATTAAATCACGACGCTTTGGTCGCAATCTCACTGAAAGCAAGACAGCGAGAATCACACTTGCCGCGACTACTCCTGTGAACAGACGATTAATTTGCTCAATTGCGGCGTGCGAGTTCGAGACGTCAACAAATTTTGATTCACTGCAACGTGGCCAATCTGCACAGCCCAACCCTGAGCCAGTTAGTCGTACTAACGAGCCGGTGATGATTATCAAATAGAGTGAAGCGAATGCAGTCTGCGCAACCCGAAGAAAGCCTTTTGGTGTGATACTTAACTCGCGCATGAATAGTCGTTTTCTATCCGTAAAACCGTCTGAGTTTCGTTCATGCCCCAAGCAAAGTATCGTGCGCAAGAAGTGAAAAAAGAAACAGTTGAGCAGCGTCGCATTGAGATTCTTGAGGCTACCTGCGACGTAATCATTGAACGTGGATTTGCGGGTACACGTGTGGCTGATGTCGCTAAGCGACTCGGAGTTTCAAACAGCCTTATTCATTATCACTTCGCATCTAAAGAAGAATTGCTAGCTGCAGCTTTTGAGCACTATGCAAATAAAGACCTTGCCGATATGCAACGCGATAGTGCATCGGCACCCACGGCAGTAGCAAAGTTGTGGCGATTGATTGAGAGTTACGTGCCAGAAGGTAGTGACGACGTTGAATGGATGTTATGGATTGATGCTTGGGGTGAAGCATTGAGGAATCCAAAAATGAAACCGATTAGTCAAGAACTTGATGCACAATCAATCGCTGTCTTTGAGAAGGTTCTTCGAGCTGGTAACGAATCAGGCGAGTTTCACTGTGTTCACCCTCGCGAGTCTGCCACTCGCATCTCAGGGTTGATAGACGGATTAGCCGTGCAATATGCGGCTCATGAAGGTGTACTCAAACGCAAAGAGTTCATTCGATTGATGCGCCAACTCGCTGCCGCAGAAACCGGTCTTTCGCCAGACGACATTCGAGATTCACGGAGATCACCAAAATCACTAAATGGCACGATTAAACAAAGTGACGACGATGCTCCCCGACCGGCGTCTCTCTCCACTGATTTTGATTTGCGTCAATTAATTACGATGTATGCCGATGCGCTGAGTCGTTCAGAAATTGATTCGGTAATGCGGTATTTCACTGATGATGCTGTGATCAGTATTAATAATGCTGATCCGCTGAATTCGCCTGAGCAGATTCGTCAGAGTTTCATCGAGCAGTTTTCGGCCAATGAATTGATTATTGAAGTTCCATTAGTTATGGCTTTTTTTGCAGACGAAGGCAATGGCACGGCACACGGAAACCTGACAATTGAACGGCGTCAAAGCAAGGCAGGCTCAAGGCCAGTAATCGACTTGGTCCGTGGAGTAGATACTTTTCGTCGTACATCAACTGGTTGGCGATGTAATCAACGCCAACGAACCACTATCTAAGAGACACAGAGAACCTAATGCCGATTGAATTTGAAGAAGCAACTGCTGAGGCTTTTGCTCTGATTAATAACTCGGACACGTTCGTCAGAGCGGTTCTATCTGGTCGTCGCAGAAACATGCTGCCCGACTCTGAAAAAATTGAAATTAGACCGGTCAAACTTAAAGACGAGATTAAGTTACAGATGATTGAACTTTCTGGAACTAATTCTAAAACAGTCAATCTTGATCTCGGCTCAGAGATAATCAACAAATTGATGAATTCGGGTTTTGCAAACATTCTGATCGAAAGCATTGCGCAATCAATGACCATCAGATTCACGAAGAAAGGCGATGCCCAAGTTTTTGTCGAACAATCGAACAAGTCGCAATCGCTAGATCACGATAAGCATAAGTCACGATTGCTTGACCCAGGCAATGCGTTTTTGCGTGAAGTCGGTATCGCTGATGCCCAAGGACGTATCAAGCCGACAAAGCAAGACAAATATCTTCAGGTTGAAGAGTTTCTTCGAATACTTGTTCCAACATTGAATAACGCAATCGAATCTGGTCACATATCAGTAGACGATGACCAGCCAATTTCTATCGTCGATCATGGATGCGGCAACGCGTATTTGACATTTGCGGCGCATCAGTATTTGGTTAGCAAGAATCACAATATCAAAGTTATCGGAATTGACGTGCGTGAGCAATCGAGAATTCGCAACATAGCGATCGCAAGTCGTCTTGAAATTAGTGACTCAATCGAGTTTCGCGCTGAGAAAATCTCCGAGACTGATATTCCACCTGCAGATATAACTATTGCTCTACACGCTTGTGATACGGCAACCGACGACGCGATTGCTTGGGCGATCAACAACAATTCAAAGTTATTGTTGATCGCGCCTTGTTGTCATCATGATCTTCAGACACAAATACGAGAAGTTCCTGAGCCATGGTCAACAATCACAAAACATGGAATCCTTAAAGAACGCCTTGGCGATATTTTGACAGATGCATTTAGAGCTCAAATTCTCCGATTGATGGGCTACCGAACTGAGATTATTGAATTTGTTGGCGACGACCACACACCACGCAACCTGATGATTCGGGCTGTCAAGACTGGTGCTCGCCCAGATGAAATTGAGTTCGAGCGCTACCAAGAAATGCTTAGACTCTGGAAGATCGTCCCGAAATTGAGTGAGTTGGTACAAATACCGCTCTAATTGTGTTCAAAGCAACACTTTGAGTAACTAATTTAAAGGCTATTTAAAGCCATTCTGTGCAAACTTATGTTATGTAATCACTCTTAGTAGTCATTTACCCATTTTAAGTGAGAAATCTCTCAAGTTCGGCTTCGTAGTGCCGATCCCTTAATCGGATCTCGTTAGGGGTTCGATCTCACAAGGGAGCACATATGTTACGAAATAAAGGTCGGATTTTTAAATCTGTCATCTCGGTTGTCGCTGGGTCAGTTCTCAGCCTCGCCATGTTAACTAGCAATGCCAATGCGGCCACTGAATCGATGCCAGTTTTAGGCGACTCAGGTGCATCAGTAATTCAACTGCAGGAGGCACTAATTTCTCGCGGGTTCACTCTGAAAGGTGGCGCTGATGGCATCTTCTCAACCACGACTCGAAACACTCTCAAGAGTTTTCAACGCATCGTTGGATTCAAAGCCACTGGAACTGTTGATGAACGAACCGCAAAGTTTCTCGGACTAATAGCGCCGAAACAACTTGATTCGAAGGCGTTGCCAACTTCGGGCACAAAGAGCGAAGAAGTTTGGTCACTTCAGCAGGCTCTTGCGAATAATGGTGTGCCGGTTAAGGGCGGCGCCGATGGTGTCTTTGGATTGGCAACCAAAATTGCAATTGCTAAATTTCAATCTGCAAAATCGTTGCCGATCACACAGACGTTAGACACGGCCACTGCTGCGGCCCTCGGCCTAATTCCAGAATCTGCCGTAGAAAAAACTGTGGTTCTAAATGGAGCAGTAAAGGCAGCATCTAATGCTGAAGTTAAGGCAGCGGCGCAACCAGTTGTGGTTAACGCAACACCAACAACTAACGAGATGTTAACGATTGATACTCTTCCGATACGCGGTCAGAGAAGTGACGCGGTTCGTCTGGTGCAAGAAAAGTTGATCGCAAATTCGATCGAGGTTAAAGGTGGCGTTGATGCAATTTTCGGCGTCGCTACTTCAATCGCAATTGCATCATTTCAAACTAGTCGTGGCCTCAAAGTAACTTCGGCGATCGATCTTTCAACAGCTATCGCACTCGGTGTTCTTCCTGATTTGGCAACTCTAGGAATTCCACAAATTAGTGTTTTCCCATCGCAAGGTCGTTGTAGTTTCACCGATACTTGGCAACAGTCACGATCCGGCGGACGACAGCACGAAGGTGTCGACATCATGGGTGTTAAAGGTCTCGCTCTATATGCAGTGATTGACGGAACGATTACCAAAATGTATGGGGCTGATGCTGCGTTAAGCGGAAATGCACTTCGCTTGACCGCAAGTGATGGCACGTACTTCTTCTACGCGCATCTTGATTCATTTGCACCAGGAATCGCAATCGGTTCAATCGTCAAAGCTGGACAAATCGTTGGTTACATGGGTTCGACTGGTGACGCTGGTTCACCTCACTTACATTTTGAAGTTCACCCAAACGGCGGAGCGGCAGTTAGTCCGTATCCAGTTGTTAAAGCTGTCGATGCTTGTGACGTTACGGGTGTGCTCCCACAACCGTAATAGCAAGCTCGATTATCGGGTGGCGGAGAGGTGAGATCCTCCGCCACCTTTTCATTTAATTAGTTCGGTCTTCGCGAGGAATGTGCTCAAGATCGGAAAGTGGTGACAGCGCAAAAACATAACCGTCGCCAATCTTTAGCGCTTCTAGTCGAGTAATCGAAGCATGACCCAGAACAAATCTCTCCCACTCCCAAGGAGTTGGAGCAAGACCCAATAAATGACAAATCACTGCACTGTTGGTGCCAGCGTGGGCAACGCAGGCGATTCGTTGTCCAGGTTTGTCGATATGCCAAATCGGCAGTTCGTGCTCAATTCTGTAAATTCCGCGATCGCCAAGAAACTTCTCAGCACCTGCGTGTATCCGTGCAATAAAGTCCTTAACTGGCTCGCCACCTTCAAGTCCGTGCCAGCGCTCTCGACCTGGCCGAGCACGTTCTTCTTCGTACGCCTTTGCTGCTCTTTCACCCGGTGAACCGTGCCAAATTGGACTGCGAATCTCTTCAAGCCACGGCTCAATTACTTCATCTCGTTTGAGTTCTCTAAGAATCGGTTTAGCGGTCTGTCGGGTTCGCAGTAACGGCGAAACGTATATATGGTCAAGGTGCTCACGCGACATCCGCTTGCCGAGTAGCTCAGCTTGTCGAACACCCAATTGTGTAAGCGGCGGGTTGTCTACACACAATCCATTATCGATCCAGAGTGGCTGTGCATGACGAAGCAATAAAAGTTCCATCCGCTCACCTTAGCAAAAAAATCTTCAACTATTTTTTTAGAAACTCAGCAACATTAATGCTGACTAAACATTCATCGAAAGTAATTTGCAACATACTCCAATAGTTTGCATCTAACTGAGAATTGTTAGTGACGTCTTTACTAATTAACGCACTACCAATACATAGTGCTTGTTCGTTTGTTATCGCTACGTTAAACCGTTCAACAACTAGAAATCCAAACGAGGCCACGACGCTTTGTTCATTATCCGAACCCACGTCGGGTAACTCTTTAGTTTCGTCTTGAACCACTGGGTCTGGGAGAGTTGTGCCAACACTCGGAAGTTTGTTGATGACATTCTTGATTTCAACTCGACACTCGGTGTCGATAAAATCTCCAAGATTGGTTTGCGCAAGTTCTATCTCATCGCTCGCAAGTCGCACTGCCGCACTGGTGGCCGCCGCGTCTTTGGCGATCATGCCACCCTGCCAATCGATTGCATCAAGTGCTAATGAAAACGATCCGTAGGTATCTGCCAGTTTTTCGATTGAAACAATGATTTGTGGCGGAGCCATTTCGGACATTGTGTTCAACGTAGAAACTAACTCGCCGAAAACTTCGCGTATCCGACTAGGACTCGTTGTTGCAAAGTCGGCACTGATATCCGCAAATCCGGTACTGGCTGCGTTCCATCTATCCGCTGATTCACATACGGCATCCGTCTCTGCGTTTTGTGTGCACGATGCAGTCAAAACAGCAAACAAAATCGCGATCGCCCAATACGAATATTTTTTCGGATTAAAAAACTTGTAAAACATCAGCTCTCACGATCTAGTTTGGCTTGATGACGATGAAAGCCATTGTTCGTATAATTTAGAATACTTTCCATTGCGGTTCATCAGATTTTGATGTGAGCCATCCTCGACTATCAAGCCGTGTTCAAGTACTAAAATTCGGTCGGCACGAGATGCTGTAGATAAACGATGAGCGATTGAGACCGTTGTTCTGCCCGCAGAAATAGCCCGAAGTGCTCGCGAAAGTTGCACTTCTGTCAGAGCGTCAACGGCTGATGTGGCTTCATCTAACACGAGAACATCCGGGTTTGTAAGTGATGCCCTTGCAAGTGCCACTAATTGTCGCTCACCTGCCGACAGTGACGACCCGCGTTGACCTACATGCGTCTCAAAACCCCCTGGTAAAGAATTAATCCACTCGGTCAATTCGAGCTGATCAATTGCCAGAGTTAGATCGTCTTGAGTTGCATTTGGGTTGGCAAATAATAAGTTATATGCGATCGTCTCAGCAAACAAGAATGGTTCTTGTGGAACAACGACTAATCGGTGCCGTAGGTCGTTGTTGTCAATGTCACGGAGATCAACTCCGGATAACAACACACTTCCTATAGTCGGATCAGCCAAACGCGAAATCAATCTCGCGAGTGTGGTTTTGCCAGAACCAGATGAACCAACTAATGCGATGTGTTGTTGAGCAGGAATAACCAACGAAATATTTCGAAGAACCGGTAGATCATCATCTTGCGAATCGAGCCGAGAACTATAAGCGAAACTCAAATCACGAAATTCAATACTTATCGGGCCAACAGGTATTGCAACTGGGTTTATTGCTGCAGGCGGGCCAGTTGGAGTATCTAGCACACTCAGCACTCTGCGCAATCCTGCTACTGCAGTTTGAGTTTGGTCGACAACTTCTGT
Organism: Actinomycetota bacterium; assembly: GCA_037142305.1. Classification (GTDB taxonomy): domain Bacteria; phylum Actinomycetota; class Acidimicrobiia; order Acidimicrobiales; family Ilumatobacteraceae; genus BACL27. The sequence continues at coordinate 24,067 of JBAXAW010000002.1, read as the reverse complement.
GAATTCAGCAATCGGCTCTAGAAATCGATACGTCAGAAATAAAAAGCCGACCATCGCTCCAGCAGATAATCCACCATCAATGCCCCGCAACACGCCGACCACAACGATCGCGACGATTGTGAAAACTGCAAATATTTCTCCAGATGGAAATAGGTAGGCACCGATGATCCCAGCTCTGACCTGAGATTCTGAACGGATCTTCACTGCCTTTTTCGTTCGCGCGACCATTGGCGCGTGTGCGCTATAGGCGCGTAATGTCTCTGTGCCCGAAACAAGTTCGCTCACCGAACCGAGCAACTCGGCATTATTCTGACGCGCAAGGTCGTACGCGCCGACAAGTCTTTTTTGTAGTGATCGCAGTACAAAAAATAACGGCGCCGAAACGCTGAATGCGACGAGCGCCAAGATCCAGTCATATGAAAGCATCACGCAAGCCACTACCACCATCAATGAACCATCGAGCAACCACACCAATGCGCCCCATGAAAAAAATAAAGTGAGCGTTTCAATATCGCTCGTCACTCTTGAGACCAGGGCGCCACGCCGCTCTTCATTGTGATCCGCCAAACTAAGTCGGTGAATGTGATCGTAGAGTTTGACTCGGATTGTGTACAAGCCCTGTTCAGCGCTGATTCCAAGTCTCAGCACCGCAGTTCTTAATGCCCATGCTGTTGAAACAACAGCTACAGCCGCGATCACGCCTAAAACGCAAATATAGCCAACACGCACATTGCCAGGCTCTAAACCATTATCAATACTTTGCTGAATCAAAATCGGTACCGCGACTCTCGCTAATGATCCGATCACTGCAAGAAAAAAAGTAACAGCAATTCCTTTGCCGAGATCTGGCGCAATGTCTACACCTCGAGAGATCGTCTTGGCCGTACCGAAGCGCCCGAGAGGTTCATTCATGGCGATCGTGCTCAAACGCATTAATTAATTCTCGGTAGTCGGTGTTGCGTGAGTACAAAATTTCATGACGCGCGTGGTCAACGATCTGTCCATTGCGCATATATAACACTTCATCAGCAAGTGCGATAGTTGAAGGTCTTGACGCCACGATTACAACTGTCGTCGTGTTAGTCGTGTTTGTTAGTGTCATTGCCATCTCGCGAAGATTGTTGACCACGCGTGCCTCTGTCGCCGGATCGAGAGCAGAAGTTGTGTCATCAAGAAGTAGAACTGCACGATTATGGGCAATAGCACGAGCCAAAGCGATTCTCTGACGTTGACCGCCGCTAAGACTGACACCACGCTCGCCCATTATGGTGTCTAAACCATTGGTGAGGTCGTTAACAAATTCGGTGCATTCGGCGATTCGTAAGGAGTTATTTACTTGTGCATCAGTAATTGGCGAATCCAAAGTGATATTAAATCTCAGGCTTTCAGCAAATAAAAATGCCTCTTGAAACACCAAACCAACCCCGCCTGGTTGCACCGAGATGCTGCCTGAATCACATTCGATAAGACCGCTCAATAGATGCAACAGAGTTGTCTTGCCACAACCGGTCGCACCGACAATTGCTACCGTTCGACCGCTCAAAATCTCTAAAGACAAATCTCTCAACACCGAATTATCTGATGTGTGCGAATAATTAATGTTTGCGCAACTTAAAGCAACACCAGTTTTCGCAATCCGAATCACATCGTTTGGATCTTGCCCAATCGGTTCATCTAAAACTTCGCGGACACGCCTCCATCCTGCTACCGAGTGTGGGATCTCCGAGAATAGATATCCAATAATTCTTAATGGAAAAACCAACAGCGTAAACAAATAGATGAAACTCGTCAGATCGCCAACACTCATTGCGCCACTCTTGACGCGGATTGCGCCTAGAACTATCAGCGTGATATTAATCAACGATGGGATCGCATCAATCGCAGCTTCGAACATTGAGCGCACTGATACTGCTTCAATGCGGGCGTTACGCAGACGCGATGTGATTACTGCCAACCGCTCTGTTTCTCGTTTTTCGGCACCAAATGATTTAACGACCATCACACCGTCGAAACTTTCGTGGACTGCCTGAGATAGCGCACCAAGTTCGTCTTGTGCAAGTGCATAGAAGCGGTCAATCCTCTTCTGGTAACTAATGTTAAGCATCAACAAAATCGGAAAAACGACAATTGCTAAAACACCAAGCGGTATGTCTACTGAAAGCATCCAGACTGACGACACCAGCATCATCACTAGCACCGAAGAAGCAAAGGGCAACGGGGCGAGAATTGAGACACTCGCATCTGAATCAACTCCGCAACGAGCCACGATGTCGCCTGTCATCCGCTTGCGATGCCAGGCGATCGGTTGCGCGACTACATGATCGAGCACACGATTAGTTATAGATTCTGCGGTGCGCCATTCGGTTCTACCTGCGTAACTTCGTCGTACTACTACGCCAGCGGCTCGCACTAACCCGACGCCAATAACCAAACACGCGCCAATAATGATTGCGGCGGCATCCAATCGCTCTTCTTGAAATCGAATCAAGATAACGCGATCAACCATCCACCGAACTCCGATTGAAGAGCCGACTGTGCATATAGCGAATACAGCTGCGCCAGACACGGCGATAGTGAAAAGCCTCGGATGAAACTTAACGATGACGCGTATTAATTGAAATGCTTCTTTAAGTCGAGAGTCGGACCCTGAATTATTTTCATTGAGATCTGAGATATTCGAGACGTCTATGACATTTGCGACATCATTTTTCACCATATAGTTCTATCATTTTGGCCACATCGCCTAGTCTTTTAAATCATGAAGATATTTGTACGAGGTGCATTGACTATCATCGTCGGTTTAATTTGTGCGATGTGGATCTATGGTTTGTTTTTTGCATCGAAACAGGTTGTAAACAGATTTGAGGATCAAGTTTGGGCCCAGAAGGCACAAGCGCGTTGTCTGATCGCCGCGCAGCAGCGTTTTGATCTAGCCGATTACCGAATTGTTGACGACCTAGGTGTCGACGCAATTGCCAAACGGGCAATGATCGTAGACAAAGCCACCGACACGATTGAGTCATTTGTGAAAGAGTTTCGAGCCAGTTTGCCGACAGACGCAAAAGGAATAGCGATAGTTGGTTTATGGCTAGACGATTACGAGATCTATATTTCTGATCGTCGTTCTTTTGCTAATGATCTGAGAAATGGTATCAATTTGCAGTTTTCTGAAACACCGATCAAAGGTCTACCGATTAGCGAAAAGATTTCTACTTTCGCTGCAGATAACCATATGTCGTACTGCAAGCCACCGTTAGATCTTTCTATCTAATTCAATCCAGCCGTCATTTTGTGTGTACTGTTTGATCACTCGCGCGGGCGAACCAACAGCGACACAGTAATCGGGCAGTTCTCCGGTTACGACCGAATTCGCACCAACCGCTACGTGTTTTCCAATCTTTGCGCCGGGCAACACGACCACTCCGTGTCCAAGCCAAGAACCTTCACCAATCGAGACCGCGCGTTCGGGTTGTGATTGACGAGAAATTGGAATTGAAATATCCAAGTAGCCGTGACTTTGATCTGTGATGTAAACGTGATGACCCGTCCAAACATCATTACCGATATCTATTGACAGGTGCCCAACGATTCCAGAACCACGACCAATCAGACATCGATCCCCGATATTTACAACGGGATTTGTCAAACATTCTTGTCCTGGCATCATCCCCGCAGATAGTGCTACGTGTTCACCAATCATCGTGTCTTTGCCAATGTGAATAAATTTCTCGTTAAAAATTGTCGTGATAGGAAACAAAATAATTGAGCCCGTACCGAATTGTCCAAATTTTTTACCACGCTGAGAATCAGGTCCAATTGCAGCATTTGCAGTGAACCAACGCCAAAATCCTGCGAGCAAATCGCCTCTAACATCACTTGATTTAAAACGTCGCATAACGACATCGTAGTTAAGACTGATTAACCTAGATGTATGGTCGCTATTTCAAATTCGTCTGGTTTGTTTAAAGGCAATGATCTCGAGTCTGGATTGATCGAGTTTCTGGGTATTCAATTTGCAACGGCAAAGCGGTTTGAAGAGCCAGTTGACGTTATTAGATATGCGCACGATGTTGAAGCAAAAGTCTTTGGTCCACAATCACCACAAGTCCCAGGGTTTATGGAGGAGATTCTTGATACAAAGTCGTTGCCTATTGATGAAAATTGTCTCTATCTAAATATTTGGACGAAAACTGATTTCATCAGTGATCTAGCGAAAAATTCTGAGCCAAATTTGAAACCAGTTTTGTTCTGGATACATGGTGGCGCCTATACAAACGGCACGGCCGCAACGAGTTGGTACAACGGATCATCGCTTGTTACTCGGGGCGATGTAGTGGTTGTCAGCATAAATTATCGGCTCGGGCCGTTCGGGTTTTTGGGGGATAATAATCTCGGAACGCTCGATCAAATTAGTGCACTGAGATGGGTTAAACGAAATATTGAATCGTTTGGCGGTGACCCGAACAATGTGACGATATTCGGAGAATCAGCTGGCGGTAGCAGTGTCGTCGCATTAACAGCCTCACCACTCGTCGCAGGGTTGGTAACGCGAGCTTGGGCAATGAGCCCATCACTTCGCCAACTTCGCACAAAGAATGAAGCAGCGATCGCACTCGAACAATATCTGAAGTTCGCTAATTGCGATTCCCTTTCAGATTTGCGAGAACTTTCGGTTCAACAGATGATTGACGCCACCGCCCAGATGTTTGTTGATGTCGAGAATTATATTTCTACGTTCACCCCGACATGCGGTGGCGCAGGATTACCCGAAGATATCTACGCTGCTTCAGCAAACTCAGGGATCCCACTCGTAGTGGGTACGAATCACGACGAAAATCGCCTCTGGACAGCGCTTCATCCAGATTCGGCGTCACTCGATATTGAAGGTGCGCTTGTTTACTATCGCAAAGCTTTTGCAGATAACACCGAGATGGCATGGGATTTGTATACCAAACTTCGCAGTAACCACTCCCCGTCTGAAATGGTTGCGGCATTACAGACCGATCAGAATTTTAGATCACCTGCATGGAAGCTTTGCGAGAAGCGCAGTGCAATCAACACCCCGACCTGGATGTACTGGTTTACTTGGCCAACGCCGATTTTCAACGGTGCGTTTGGCTCATGCCACGCCTTAGATATTCCTTTCGTTTTTCACAATCTGAATGCACCACGAGTAGAAGTTTTCACGGGCGATAATTCTTCGCGTGAGCCGATTGCCGACCGGATCTCTGGTGAACTTTTATCGTACGCAAATTCTGGTGTTGTTTCGTGGCCTCAATTCGAAGACAAGAACCGTGCAACCTTGAAAGTTGATGTTGAGACTGTTTTGATCTCTGATCCAGAACCAGAACTTCGAACATTGTGGAGCACGATGGCGTGATCTCGTATTGGCATGAGTCGGTAACGAGTGCAAAAGTTGATCGTGATTCTTTAGATTCAAACATTGATGTAGATATTGCGATAGTCGGCGCGGGTTACAGCGGTCTATGGACTGCTTATTATCTCAAGCAATTACAACCAGACGCGCGAGTCGCTGTCATCGAGGCGAATCACGTTGGTTTCGGTGCAAGTGGACGCAATGGCGGCTGGTGTAGTGGATATTTGCCGATGACCCTCGCAGAGATCGAAAAACAGCGCAATCGTCAACAGGCGATCGAAATGTACCAACAGAGTTTCGCAACAATTGACGAAATTGAGAAAATGATTGCCAGCGAAAAAATTGATTGTGATTTTCATCGCGGCGGCACTATTCACGGTGCCACCAATGCTGTACAACGCACTCGCGTAATTGAAGAAGTAAAAGAACTGCACAGTTATGGCTTTTCTGAAAATGATTTAAGAATGCTCTCAACTGAAGAATCTCGGGCCAGGGTAAATATTTCAGGATTAATCGCAACTAGTTATACGCCACATTGTGCAGCGATTCACCCAGCGAAATTGGTGGCGGGACTCGCGGAGGTCGTTGAGCGAATGGGCGTTAAGATTTACGAAAATTCACGCGTTAATCAAATCAATCCGCGCACGATAAAGCTGCAAAATTCAACAGTTCGCGCTGAAGTGATCGTTCGCGCGACTGAAGGTTTTACCTCGCAGATTAAACGCCACCGCAGAACCCTTGCCCCACTTTATTCGTATATGGTCGCTACAGAACCTCTAACTAAATCGCAACGCGATGAAATTGGTTGGCAGAATCGTGAGACCTACCACGATGCTCGCCACATGATTATTTACGTGCAGATTACTAGCGACGGTCGGATTGCTTTTGGTGGCAGAGGTGCGCCCTACCATTTCGGTTCACGGGTTAAACCTAAATACGACAATCATGATGAAATTCACCAAAGAATCATCTCATCGATGCACGAGGTTTTCCCTGTTACGAAAGAACTTAAAGTTACACACCGCTGGGGTGGGCCACTCGGCGTACCACGAAATTGGAAGCCATCAGTAAATTTTGATCGGCGATCAGGCTTGGCGTCTCTTGGTGGGTATGTCGGCGATGGCGTTGCGGCAACTAACTTGGCGGCTCGGACGCTTGCTCATTTGATCGCAGACGACAAACATCCATTGACGAATCTGGCCTGGGTTAACCAAGAGTCACGAAAATGGGAAGTCGAACCCATGCGATATTTTGGTATCAATGGACTGTTGAGACTTTCTAGCAAAATGGATAGACACGAACATGAGACGGGCACTGAAGATAAATTTCGTTCGAAGGTACTTGAACGTTTCATCTAAATAGAAATAGCGATCGGAGAACCAATGACTGGTAACAAAAGCAAAGAGTTAGACGGCAAAGTTGCGATCGTGACTGGGTCATCATCTGGCATCGGCGAAGAAATCGCCCGACGATTAAGTGACCTCGGGGCGACTGTTGTTGTCAACTCTGCCAACTCGGTCGATGCTGGCCAACAAGTAGCGAAATCTTTATCGACTGAGTCGCTTTATATTCAAGCCGACATAAGTGATCAAGCATCCGGCCAAAAACTGATTGACATGACAATCAGCAAGTTTGGACAATTAGATATTTTAATTAATAACGCCGGGTGGACCACACTGGTTGCGCACCATGATTTGGATTCTCTGAATGATGAAATTTTCAAGAAAACATTTGATGTCAATGTCTTTGGCACTTGGTGGTTGACGAAGGCAGCCATGCCACATCTAAAAAAGAGTACAGATGGCAATGTTGTCAACATCACATCGATCGCCGGAGTCAGACCCGTGGGTAGTTCAATTGCCTACGCAATGACTAAGGCGGCTCTCAACCACATGACTATTTTGCTGGCAAAATCTTGTGGCCCGGTGCGAGTTAATGCAGTTGCCCCTGGTCTAGTAGAAACCCCGTGGACACGCGACTGGCAAGCACAGCATGACAATGTTTCTCGCGTTGCCCCACTCAAACGCTCAGCAACTCCACAAGATTGTGGCGAAGCAACAATTGCTCTTATCCGAAATAAGTATGCAACGGGACAAATATTCGTTGTTGATGGCGGATTAACTCTCGTTATTTAATCACTTTCAAATAAATAACTCAGAGATTTCTACAACACGTTTTTGCGAAATGCTTATATGTGCTGCTTGACCAACAGCCACAGAATCTAATCCGTCTTGCAAGGTAACCATAGATGGTGAGCCAGTTCGAATAGCGCGTTGCATTGCTAGATGTTCAAGATATGAAGCACCGGAATGAAAACCTGCAACGACCCCGTGAGGCTGTTCGACAACAAATTCTTCGACGCCGGTCGCACCGTTCGCTCGTAGACCTATTCGTATTTTTGATTCTGTAATTAGAGCCTCAATTTTTGCGTTGCTACCTACGACTGAAATCTCTTGTTCATTTTTAGAACCTTCAGCGAACATCGAAAGGTCAAGCATTCCGCGAACACCATTTTGATAATCAACAATTACAAAAGCATTATCTAAAATATCCGATCTTTGGCCATCGTAGATTTCGTCGAGATGATTAACGTCTTGTTCTCCCGAAGCAAACACACGAACAGCGCGAGACTGAGCAATTAATCCCATCACATCAAAGAAGTGACAACACTTCTCAACTAATGTGCCACCCGTATTTGTAGTGAAACGGTTCCAGTTATCAACTTTTTCAAGAAACGGAAATCTGTGTTCACGTATTGCAACCATTCGTACTTTGCCACAAGTACCAGAACCAACTTCGCTGAGCAGTCGCGCTGTTGGTGCCATATAGCGATATTCAAGACCTACCCATACCACTCTGCCATCGCGGTGTGTTTGTTTATCGCGATCAATTGCCAACTGGCAATCTTTCACCGTTGTACACAAGGGTTTTTCAACTAGAACATGTAGTCCGGTTTTTAAAACATCGTTGAGAACATCCAGATGTGTGTGATTCGGTGTCGCAATCACAACTACGTCTATCGCAAGTTCTGCAGCATCTAACAGATCTTGATAATTTTCGAATAATTTCGCTTCAGGTAGCAACCGTGAAGCGGCAACAAGACTTGGCTCGTGACTATCGCAAATTGCGACTACTTCACAATTATCAATCGCCAACAGATTTCGAATGTGCTCTCGACCCATCATTCCTGAGCCGATTATGCCGTAACGCAATTTTTTGTTGCCAAGACTCACAATCTCAGACTAGATCGCTAATCTATTGGTTTATGAACATGACGCAAGATCGGCTTTATTTTCGTCAGCTTTTATCCGGTCGCGATTTTGCAGCGTCAGATCACCTTGCCAACCAAATGGTGAATTTTGTTTATTTAATCGGTGATCGTCAAACTCGCGAATGTGTAATTGTTGACCCTGCCTACGCCGTCAGCGATCTATTAGAAATTATCGCCAAGGATGAGATGAAATTGACCGGAGTTCTCGCCACGCATTACCACGCCGATCACGTTGGTGGCTCAATGATGGGAATGAACATTGAAGGTGTCGCCGCACTCCTCGAATTACAACATGTACCAATTCATGTCAACACAGATGAAGCCAATTGGGTGACGCGTACGACTGGCATTTCAGATACGGATTTAGTTAAACACTTAGGTGGAGACAAGTTGAGCGTGGGTGAAATCGATATTACTTTCGTGCACACGCCCGGACATACGCCTGGTAGTCAATGTTTTTTGGTTGCACAACGACTCGTCGCTGGCGACACACTTTTTCTTGAAGGTTGTGGGCGAACAGACTTGCCAGGTAGCGACCCCGCGAAAATGTACACGAGTCTGCAAAAACTTGCGCAAATGCCAATCGATACTTTGGTATGTCCAGGCCACCAATACTCGGCGATGCCTACAAGTAATCTTGGCGATGTAGTGGCAACGAATCATGTGTTCAAGCCTGAGTCGCAACAACAATGGCTCGAGTGGTTTGGAAAATAATTCTTCAGTTCTCGTAATTAACTTAATAATGCATTAGAGATTGCGCTTAAACCACTCAATGTCAGTAATCCAATTACGAGATTTCTGAAATGATCAGGGTTAATTTTAGAGCGCAAACGAGTTCCAATAAACACTCCTAATCCCATAATCGGTATTGAAAATAACGCAAGTTGTAGTGCATCAGCTGTCATCTTGCCTGCCACAGTGAAAATAACCAGAGTAAAGAAATTCAAAAATGTGAAAACTCGATTTAATACCGCACGAAAATCTTGCGGTTCAAAGTGCCGCGCGTGAAGCAAAAATACAAGTGGTGGGCCATTTGTTGAAGTTGCTGTTGACAAAACGCCAGAAATAACACCCATTGCATAGTCGAAAGTTTTTGGCAATCGTTGTAAATCAAATGCCTTGATACTCAAAGACAACACACCGAGTAATACAACAACTCCGAGAATGCCCTTCATCAGTCGAGCGTCTAAATTTATTAGCAGCCACAAACCGAAGGGCATACCTACAAGTGCTGAGCAGACAAGTCGCTGGGCCATCTCGCGGGCTTGAACTGCACGGGACTCCCACCATTGAACAGCGCAACTGACAGTAGAGACGGCCGTTGCAGTCACAACCGCAGTTGGCAGATCTACGAAAAATATCATTAATGGAACCGATATCAGACCAAAACCAAAACCGAATAACGCTTGAATTATTGACGCACCCAGCACAATCAAAGCGATGAACAAAAATTGGTGAATAGTCATGATTTCTAACTAGCTAATGTATCTAACGCAACGTTAAACAGTTTCGCTTAGATGATTTCGATTGATCTTCTCCATCATGTCAAATATGGGTGTAAAATCTGTTAGTGGCTATCTCAGACTTCAGCAATCAGAATCTTGAACTAAGAATTAATAGCGATCGTTTGATGTCGCGGATTAATGCCCTAGCCGAAATAGCCCCGATTGAGGGCGGTGGAAACTGTCGACTTGCACTCACCGATGAAGACATGCACGGCCGAAACCTGTTGGTTGATTGGATGCGTGATTGCAATCTAGAGATTTCAATAGATGCGGTCGGAAACATTATTGGAATCTGGAACGTCGGCTCAGGTGCGCCGGTGATGTCTGGTTCACACATTGACACCGTTCGCACCGGCGGAAGATTCGATGGCTGTTACGGCGTGCTCGCGGCTCTTGAAGTAATTGAGACTTGTCAGCAAGCTGGCGTTACTCCAGTGCGACCCCTTGCAGTCGGAATTTTCACTGATGAAGAAGGTGCAAGGTTTGCCCCAGACATGCTTGGGTCTCTTGTCTATGTCGGCGGCATGCCACTCGAAGAGGCACTTGATGTGATTGCGATTGATGGTGCCAAACTTGGCGATGAACTTGTAAGAATTGGTTACTCGGGGGTTGCGCCTTGCCCTGGTCTTGTGCCGCATGCATTTGTTGAGCTGCACATCGAACAAGGACCGATGCTTGAGGCAAACGGTGTGCGAATTGGTGCCGTAACTAGTGTGCAAGGAATCTCGTGGCAAGAAGTCACGATCATGGGTCAATCAAACCATGCTGGTACAACGCCAATGTCTTTACGACATGACCCAGCCTTAGTAGCTGCCGAGATCACAGTGTTTATTCGTCAACTTGCTAAAAAAATGGGTGGCGATCAAGTTTGCACAGTGGGGAAAGTCGACATCCATCCGAATCTGACGAATGTTGTCGCTGCCAAAGCAACGATTACCCTTGACGTGCGTAATACCGATGAGGAACTTTTGAAACTTGCTGAATCAAAGATTGCTAACTATCTGCAAGTTGTTGCATCGGCTGAGGGAGTAAAGATCACAACTCGAGAACTAGCAAGATTTGAACCTGTCGTGTTTGACGGTCGTGTTATTGATTGTGTTGAAAAAATCGCCAAGGATCAAGGGAACTCTGTACAACGAATGCCGTCAGGCGCGGGTCATGATGCGCAAATGTTGGCACGAGTTTGCCCTGCTGGGATGATTTTCGTGCCTAGTGTCAAAGGCATCAGTCATAACCCTGCTGAGTTTACGGAGACTGTTGATCTCATTGCAGGCGCAAATATTTTATTGCACACCATGCTTTCGCTAACAACGCTTGAAGCTACGAACTAAAATACGAGAACTGATATGACTCGCCTACTCAAAGTTGCGGCCGCACAACTCGGGCCAATTCAGCGCACCGATGATCGGCAATCTGTTGTGAAGCGATTGATCGAACTGCTTCGAAATGCACATTCACAGAAAGCCGAGTTGGTTGTATTTCCTGAATTGGCACTTACGACGTTTTTTCCAAGATGGTTTGTTGATGACATTTCACAAGCTGATCATTGGTATGAGACTCAGATGCCATCACCGATCACTCAGCCATTATTTGATGAGGCAAAGAGTCTTGGTGTCGGTTTCTGTTTGGGTTACGCAGAATTGACTGATAGTGGCGAACGCTTTAATACGCAAATATTGGTTGAGCGCAATGGAGACGTAGTCGCCAAATATCGCAAGGTTCACATACCAGGACATGAAACCCATGAACCTGATCGTCCCTTTCAACATGCAGAGCGTTACTATTTCAAACCGAGCGACGAAGGTTTCGGCGTATGGCAGGCATTTGGTGGTCGAATCGGAATGATGATTTGTAACGATCGACGTTGGCCAGAAAGTTATCGCGTAATGGGATTACAAGGCGTTGAAATGATCCTCTGTGGTTACAACACACCGCTGCAATACATCCCTGACCCAACTCAAGATCCACTACAAAGTTTTCACAATGCATTAGTGATGCAAAGTGGCGCGTACCAAAATGGCACATTTGTAATTGGTGTGGCAAAAGGTGGTGTTGAAGAAGGAGTCGACAGTTTGGCTGATTCAAGCATCATCGCGCCTTCTGGTGAGCTACTAGCAAAGACATCTACAAGTGGCGATGAGGTCGTCACGGCAACCTGTGATCTGGACTGGTGCTACAACTATAAAAACACCCTGTTCAACTTTGACCGTTACCGTCGACCTGAGGTTTATGGGCGAATAACTAGTCAACGGGGCGCAATCTTTACATAATGTAAACCTGAAGCCCAATAGGGGTATGGTTAAGACGTGACCAGTCATCTCACAACGACAGATACAGGCGATCTAACTGCTGGTCGAGTTGCGCTCACCGTTAATGGCATAGCCGTCACTGTTCGTAATGATCACCCACACTTGTTGGCAGCACTTCGCGAAGAACTAGATATCACATCACCGAAAGATGGTTGTTCACCAACTGGCCAGTGTGGCTGTTGCACTGTGCTCGTTGACGGCAAGGCAATAGTCAGTTGTCAGCAGTCACTTGAAAAAGTTTCCGGCGCTCAGATCACAACTCTTGAAGGTGTCAGTCAGATTGAGCGTGATGCGTTTGCGAATGCCTTTGCGGCCTGTGGTGGTTTGCAATGTGGATTTTGTATTCCGGGTATTGTCGTTCGCGCAAAAGCTCAAATTGACAAAAAAGGCGCAGACTTAAAACGAGAAGATATGGCTCGACATCTCGGCGCTCATCTATGTCGATGCACTGGCTACGTAAAAATTCTTGATGCTATTGAAACTGTTGCCAAATCTCAGACACGCGAAATAATTACGACTGGCGGTCTCGGCGTGCGCGTTATGAAACTTGAAGCCGAAGCGCTTGCGCTCGGCGATCGAGGGTATATCGATGACATGCGTGTTGATGGAATGTTGCACGCCGCATTAGTTTTCACTCAACATGCACGAGCTGATGTGCTTGGCATTGATGCAAGTGCAGCATTAAGGCAACCCGGAGTCAAAGCTGTTTTTACTGCTGCGGATATTCCCGGTGAGTTAATGATGGGGATTATTTATAAAGACTGGCCAGTGATGATTCCGGTGGGTGGCAGAACTTCATACGCGGGCGATGTATTGGCAATAGTTGTTGCCGATTCAAGACTGAATGCTCGCAAAGCAACTGCCTCTGTCGAAGTTACTTATAATCCGTTGTCGCCGATCACTGATGCTCGCAAAGCAATCGAAACTAATGATGTCGCGGTTTGGAAAACTGAAAGCAACATTCTTAGTAAGTCGATGTACAAGCGCGGCGATTGCGACACAGCTTTTGCGTCAAGTGATTTTGTTGTTCGGGAAAAGTTTGTGACACAACGAATTGAACATGCTTTTCTCGAACCAGAAAGCACCTTGGCTGTGCCGAATATTGATAACGCAGGCAAACAACTGCATGTTTATTCAGGCGGTCAAGGAGTTTGGGATGATCGCAACGACATTGCTCGAATGCTCGCGATTGAAAACAGTCAAATAACAGTCACACTAGTAACGAACGGTGGCGCGTTCGGCGGCAAAGAAGACATGAGTAATCAAGCGCACGCATCGCTGGCGGCATGGCTTTTAGAGTTGCCTGTGAAGTGCACTCTGACTCGTGAAGAAAGTTTCTTGATGCACGCTAAACGGCATCCAATCGAAATGGATTACGAATTGGCTTGCGATAAGAATGGCAAGCTTACCGCATTGCGAGTGCGAGCAATTGGTGACTCTGGTGCTTACGCAAGTGTCGGCATGAAAGTTCTCGAACGAATGGCCGGTCACGCCAGTGGCCCGTATCAAGTTGCAAACATCGACGTTGAGGCAATCGCGGCTCGCACCAACAACCCAGTCTGCGGGGCCTTTCGTGGTTTTGGCGCAAATCAAGCGCAATTTGCAATGGAGGGCGTGCTCGACAGACTTGCCGAACTCGTTGGCATAACAGGGTGGGAGATCCGCTCAAGAAATGTGATTAAGCCTGGCATGGTTTGGGGCCCTGGTCAGATTATGGATGACGGTTGTCTTGGCGCAGAATTATGTTTAAACGAAATTAAGCCACAATATGATGCTGCAATTTTGGCAGGAAAAGCAGTCGGTCTTGGTCTTGGACTCAAAAATAGTGGTCTTGGCAATGGTTTCAAAGAAATCTCAAAAGCAGTTGTACGTTTCAAGGATGATGGTCGCATTGAAGTTCGCCATGGATGGACAGAAATGGGACAGGGCATCAATACAGTTGCCGCACAAGTCGTTGTACACGAACTTGGTATCGATGCTTCGCTGATTGATGTGATCGTAGATACAACACGTGAACTCGGCTTTGGGCAAACTACTGGCTCTCGTGGAACTCTGATGGGAGCCGGTTCGGTGAAAGATGCGTGCGATGTTGCCCGTGCCGCGAACTTTGCGAAAGGTGTTGATCACGTCGGCGAATACCGAGTCGACTGGACAAACAAAATGGGTGAACCCGGAGTTGCTAATCCGATTATTCACTCAACATTTAGTTATGCAGCTCAGATGGTCGTAATTGATCGCGAGACCCAAAAGATTGAGCAAGTTGTTGCGGTGCACGACGTTGGACGGATAGTTAACCCGACACTATGTGAAGGTCAAGTTGAAGGCAGTGTGCATATGGGACTTGGTTACGCGCTGACCGAAGAGTTTCCGTCTGATCCCGTGACTGGGTTTCCGACGAATATGACGCTGCGCAGTCTTGGGATTTTGCGCGCCAAAGACGTACCGAAGATTGAAGTGAAACTTATCGAGTCGGCGCAACCTAATTCTCCGTATGGCATTAAAGGTGTTGGCGAAATCGGTTTAGTGCCAACAGCGGGTGCCGTCGCAGCAGCGCTACGAGAACTTGACGGTCAATGGCGTAACACATTGCCGATGCGTCGCGATAAACAAGAAGACTGAATCATGGCCAATCAAACTGCTGGCCTTATATGTGCGCACCATCATCTCTATTCGACTCTCGCCCGCGGTATGCCTGCGCCTGCAAAAACGCCGACTAGTTTCATAGAGATCTTGCAACAAGTATGGTGGCGCCTTGATGCAGCGCTAGATGACGAGATGATTTATTGGTCGGCGATGCTTGGAGCTACAGAAGCGTTAATGAATGGCACCACATGCATTATTGATCATCACGAATCGCCAAACTGTATTGAAGGATCACTTTCAACTATTGCTCGCGCCTGCAAAACGGTAGGCGTGCGTGTCAATGCTTGTTATGGAGTTACAGACCGATGGGATGACAACGGCAACTTGCATTCAAAAGTCTCACCAATTTCAAAAATGACTCAGGCTGCTAAGCGTGGCCTCGCGGAATGCGCTCGTTACTTGACCGAAGGTGGTCGCGGAATGGTCGGCGCTCATGCCGCGTTTACATGCAGTGATGAGACATTAAAAGCGGCTAGTGATTTGGCGGCGAAACATAAGACCGGTGTGCACTTACATGTTGCCGAAGGGCTAGACGACTCACATGCTGGTGCACGACTTGAGAATCTAAGCAAAGAAAACTGGCTTCTGATTCATGCGGTGCACCTTGATCGCAAACTCTCTGGATACATCGTGCATAATCCCAGATCAAATATGAACAACTCAGTCGGATACGCCAAACCGAGCACGCTTACAAATAAGGTTCTGATCGGTACAGATGGCATCGGTGCCGACATGCTTGAAGAGGCAAGGTTGGCTTATGTTCGCTTGCGCGAATTTGAGATTACTGAAACGCCAACAACTGTTTGGTCTTGGATTGAAAATAGTTACGAGCTTTTTCCCGAAGCGAAAAACGACAGAGTGACTTTTGATTATGATCACGTCGACAGTCCTTGGCATGTGGCTTTCACACCAGGCATCGGGGTGACTGACGTCGAAGTCGACGGAGAAAAGGTTTTAACTTCTGGTCTGCCAACGCGAGTTGATATCAATGAAGTAAGAGCGAAAGCCGCAGAACAAGCAATACGTTTACATGAAAGGTTGGTAAGTTGATGAGTCAAAATATAAATGCCAAGTCAGCGCGAGTTGCGCTCTATTTGCAAGACGCACACAAAATCTCTGAAGGTATGGAGTTTTCGAAATATGCCGAAGCAAAGGGCTTCGAAGCGGTATGGCAAGCAGAGAGTCGTCTAGTTCGTGAAGCCACGGTGCCAATGGCGGCATTCGCGTCAGTCACGACAACTTTGAAAGTCGGTTCAGGGGTCGTCGACTGTTGGAGTCGTAACCCCGCTCGCCTAGCGGCAACATTTTCAACTCTTGATGACTTGGCACCTGGGCGCGTTATTTTGGGAATCGGCGCTTGGTGGGATCCATTGGCACAGAAAGTTGGTATCTCTCGCGCCAAACCGCTTCGCGCGATGCGCGAAATCGTTACAGCCGTACGCGCCCTTTTAAATAATGAGACAGTCACTTTTGACGGAGAGTTTGTGCATCTTGACGGTGTCGAACTTGATTACGTTTATCAAGAACGTCGAGCCAAAGATGTACCTATTTATATTGGCGCAACTGGCATGCAAATGATGGAGTTAACAGGCGAAATCGCCGACGGAGTTGTGCTGAATTACCTGGTATCTCCCGAATACAACCAAAAAGCGATGGAGGCGCTAACTATCGGCGCCGATCGTGTCGGTCGATCGGTTGATTCAATAGATCGACCACAACTTGTTGTCTGCAGTGTGCACGAAGACCGCAAAACCGCACTTGATATGGCGCGCCAAATGGTCACGCAATATCTCGGACAACAACCGCACATTATGAAAGCATCAGGAGTGCCACAATCAATCCTTGACAAAGTTGGTTCGGTTCTTACATGGCCTGCGACGCACGAGCAAGTTGTTGCAGCATCAAAACATGTGCCCGATGAGATTGTGCAGATGCTCACCGCGAGCGGAACCCCAGCCGAGGCGAGACAACGCGTTACGCACTATCTTAAGAACGGTGCAACTTGCCCAATTTTGTATCCCCTTGGTGATGTGAAGGCGATGATTGACGCGTTTTCAAATTGGGATGGTATTTCGTGACAGTAGTTGTTCCACAAACTTTGCGTGAAGCCCTGGCGCTAAGCAGCGCGAATCCTAACGCTCAAATAATTCAAGGTGGCACTGATTTGATGGTTGAAATAAATTTCAATCGCCGAAAACCGACAGATGTAATCGCATTGAGACGTGTCGATGAGATTCGCGGTTACGCGTTTACCAACGATAAATCTAAATTGATTGTTGGCGCAGGTTTGCCGTATCAAAAAATGGAAAACGGTGAAATCGCTGAGTTGTTTCCGGCATTGGCGCAGGCAGCCCGCACAGTCGGCTCACCACAAATTCGCGCCGCCGGCTCAATTGGTGGCAACCTTGGTACCTGCTCGCCTGCTGGTGATGCGTTGCCCGTGCTAAGTGCACTCAATGCAATAGTCAATTTGCGAACAGATACGACGTCTCGCGATGTCGCAATTCACGATTTTATGATTGGCGTTAAACGCAACGCCCGTCAACCAGGTGAACTTATCGTCTCAGTCACACTGCCGATCATTGATGGCTGGCAGGGATACGCCAAAGTCGGTGTAAGAAATGCAATGGTCATTTCAGTAGCGTCGTGCTGCTTAGTCATCGACCGAAAACTCGGCACTATAAACGTGGCTCTTGGTGCGGTTGGTCCAACTATTGTTCGCTGTCGCGAAACAGAACAATGGCTGGCCACACAAATTGATTTGAAGAATGTTTCAACGGTTGCACCAAGCTTGTTGAAAGAATTCGGCGACCGTATTGCTGACGAATCTAAACCGATTGACGATCATCGAAGCACGGCCGCGTATCGACGTCACGCTGTTGCGACATTGTCTCGTCGTTTATTAATGAGAGCGAACACCAAATGATGCCAAATACAGAGATTTATAACTTAAAAGTCAACGGCAAGAATCACGAGGTGCGTGACGCTTGGGTTGGAGAGAGTTTGCTTTATGTTTTGCGCGAGCGTCTCGGCCTTCCAGGTTCAAAAGGCGCTTGCGAGCAGGGTGAATGTGGCAGTTGCACTGTGATCATGGATGGTCAGGCAGTCTGTTCGTGTCTAGTCATGGCGGCGACTGCAATTGACGCCGAGATTAAAACAATCGAGGGTCTCTCACCGGATGGTGAACTTACCGAGGTACAAGATGCTTTCATCACCGAAGGTGGAGTGCAATGTGGTTTTTGTACGCCAGGTCTAGTTGTTGCTATCGAGCATTTGCTCAACAACAATCAAAGCCCTAGTGAAATTGAAATCAAAGAGGCGATCTCTGGAAATATCTGTCGATGCACTGGCTACGGACGTATTTTTGAAGCAGTGCAGACCGCAGTCGCTACTCGTAGAGCGGGTAAATAATGAGCAGCGCAACAAAAATTTCTACGCGCCGCGATATTCTTGGGGCTTCGGCACTTCGTCCTGATGGATCTGCAAAAGTCTCAGGAAAGTTTGAGTTTTCCTCTGACTTACACGCCGAGCACATGCTGTGGGGTGCGACATTGCGCAGTCCACATCCATTCGCGCGCATAGTTAGTATCGATTTTGCAGCGGCTTACAAGATCTCAGGTGTTGAAGCGATCATCACGGCGCAAGACGTGCCGGGCAAGAAAACTTATGGATTGATCGCAAGTGATCAACCTGTTTTCGCCAGTGAGATCGTGCGCTATGTTGGCGAGCCAATTGCCGCTGTCGCTGCTGATCATCCAGAAACATGTCGTCGGGCCCTTGCGGCAATAAAAGTTGAATACGAAATTCTTACGCCAATAACTGACGCAGAAGTCGCGCTTCTTCCACAGACGATGCAAATTCACCCAGATGGAAATCTTTTTCGCCACCAACGAATTGTTACCGGCGATCAAAATCTTCAAGGTGATGTCATAGTTGAAGGCACTTACGAGATGGGTATGCAAGACCAAGCCTTTCTTGGATTAGAAGCCGCATTAGCAATACCCGATAGTGGTGGTGCTGGAGTTGAAATGTACGTTGCGACTCAATGGTTGCATGAAGACCAAAAACAGATTGCGGCTTGTCTAAATCTTCCTATTGACAAAATACGATTGACTCTCGGCGGCGTTGGTGGCGCATTTGGTGCCCGAGAAGACATCAGTTTGCAAGTGCACTGTGCGTTACTTGCGCTGCACACGAGTCGACCAATAAAGATGCAATACAGTCGCGAAGAATCTTTCTACGGCCATGTTCACCGCCACCCTGCAAAGATTTGGATTCGTCACCATGCAACACGTGCTGGCGTCATTCAGCGAATTGAATCTCGCATGGTATTTGATGGCGGCGCATATGCGTCGACTTCGTCAGCGGTATTAATAAATGGCATCACACATATTCAAGGGCCATATAGATGTTCCAATGCAACTGTTGATGGTTTCGCAGTAAGAACAAATAATCCACCATGTGGAGCGATGCGCGGATTCGGTGTTGTTCAGGCTTGCTACGCACATGAAAGCCAAATGGATAAGTTGGCCGTCGCGTGCGGTGTGTCCCCTGTTGAGATACGACTTCTCAATGCAATGGTCACTGGTGACAAACTAATTACTGGTCAAGTAGTCGAGAGTGTTGCACCTGTCGCGCGATGCATTACCGAAACTGACTCGATCGCAATGCCCGCGCCACTTGCGCACGATGCAAATGCACTCGAAATTGTTGGAGGCTCTGGATTAACTTCACTGCCACACAACATCGTCCGCGGGGTCGGCTGGGGTGTATCGATTAAGAATTTGATGTACAGCGAGACATTCGATGATTTCGCGACTGCTCGTTGTCAGCTTCAAGACGGTGTTGTTCATTTGAAATATGCAACCGTTGAAGTTGGCCAAGGTTTTGTAATTCTCGCGCCGCAAATCGCTCGCTCAGTACTTGGCGTTGACGAAGTCGTAATTGACCCAGTTGATACACGTATCGGTTCGGCAGGCAGCACCTCGGCATCTCGTCAGACTTGGATGAGTGGCGGTGCCGTTGATGGTGCATGCCGTTTGGTGCGACAGCGACTATTCGAACATGTTGGCAAGATACATAACATCGATCCGCTGAGACTGGTGATCGAAGACACCGATGTCGTTGACATGCTCGGAGATTTTCGTATCAGTGTGATTGAGGCATCTACTGGTGTGCTAATTGAAGAAACGTTTGAACATCATCATCGACCCACTGAAGAACTTGACGCTAACGGTCAAGGCAACTGCCATGTTGCATTCGCGTTTGTCGCCCACCGCGCCGTAGTTGATGTCGATGTCGAACTAGGACTCGTAAAAGTGATTCAAATAGCAACGGCCCAAGATGTAGGTCGGGTACTCAACCCAATTGCCGCCCTAGGCCAAATTGAGGGCGGAATTGCTCAAGGGCTCGGTTTGGCAGTCATGGAAGAGATTGTTCTCGATAACGGAAAAATGCGCAACCCAAGTTTCACTGATTATTTATTGCCGACCGCACTTGATGCACCGCAAGTAGTAGCAATCATGATTGAAGAACCAGAACCACAAGCACCACTCGGCGCGAAAGGCATCGGCGAACCACCATGCATTTCTGTAACACCCGCGATTGCTGCTGCAATTCGAAACGCAACCGGCCGGGACCTATCGCGAGTGCCTATTCGGCCTCAAGATATTTGTTTATAACTATTAAATAGTTATTCAGTCGTTGCACCAACAGAAATCAGTACTCCGCCGAGTGCACCTGGTCTTGCGGTAACTTCGTCGAGTGCTGGCTCAAAACCTGGCGCTACAAAATCTGCCTCAACACCCGCATCGCGTGCCAACTTGTTAACAGTTCGTTTCTGCGATGACTCAACAAGAGAAATAACTACTCCCTTAGATCCGGCTCTCCCAGTGCGGCCTGAACGGTGAATGTAATCCTTGTGATCTGCCGGTGGGTCAAAGTGAACAACACACGGGACATCGTCAATATGAATACCTCTAGCAGCGACGTCAGTAGCAACTAAAGCATTAGACCTGCCACGACGAAACTCTTCAAGAGATCGTTCACGTTGCGCTTGACTTTTATTGCCGTGAATAATCGATGATCTAACGCCCGAGTTATCTAGTTGCTTGGCAAGACGATCACAACCATGCTTTGTGCGACAGAACAAAATAATTCTTTCGTAGTGATTAACTAACTGAGAAATAGTCTCAACTCTGTCGTTGCGACTCACCATCCAAAACTTGTGCTCAATATCTGGCTCAGCTTCTTGCGAGTTCGACTCGTGCCGCTTTGGATTATTTTGAAACTCTTTAACTACTTGAGATATATCGCCATCCAAAGTTGCCGAGAACAGCAGTACTTGGCGCTGTTTTGGCAGGGCTCGAAGCAAACGTCGCACAGCAGGTAAAAAACCCATGTCAGACATTCGGTCTGCTTCGTCAAGCACAGCAATTGTCACGGCACTTAAAGACATGTCGCGTCGCTCAAGTAAGTCTTCAAGACGACCTGGCGTTGCAACGATTATGCTCGCTCCACGAACGGCCTTCACTTGTGGACCATAACCTGCTCCGCCGTAAACAGAAGCAACTCGCAAATCAGTTCCTTCACATAGCATCGCAATTTCTTTGGCAACTTGAATTGCCAATTCGCGTGTAGGCACTAAAACCAATCCACCAGGTTGACCTGGTTTTGACTTTTGCAAACGAATCGCCAGCACGAGACCGAAAGCGATCGTCTTACCTGAACCAGTTGGGGCCTTGCCACAAACGTCGTTTCCGGCGAGACCATCGGGCAACGCTGCTTCTTGAATTTCGAACGGTGATGAAATGCCACGAGCGCTTAACTTGTCGGCGAACTTTTCTGGAACTCCGAGATCTACGAAACTTTTCATGGTCATTTTCCTAGAACTGTCTCAAGATATGTATTAGCAAATACACGTTTTGGGTCAACTTGATCGCGGAGTGTCTGAAACATTTGCCACTTTGGATATCTAGGTGCAAGAGTTTGCGAATTTTGAAAGTGCAACTTGCCCCAATGCGGGCGTCCTTGATATGAGTTCATGATTGATTCAACTGCTTTAAAATACGGCACAAAGTCCATTCCTTTATATATATGAACTGCGATATACGCAGATTCTCGATTACTCGCTGTACTTAGCGGAATCTCATCTGGGGCTGTAAAGCGAACCTCAACAGGAAAATTCAGGAAGAACCCACTATCTGTAACTAGTCTACGGACGCGATTAAGCGCTTCGGCGCATGCTTCGCGAGGTATTGCGTATTCCATTTCATAGAACTTGACAATTCGTTTACTGGCGAAAACTTTATAACTCGCGTCCGAGTAAGTGGTCTTACCCGATGCTGGCAATGCCTTAGCCAGTTTGGGGATTAGCGATGGTCGTGTTCTCCCAAGCATGCAGACTGCACCAAATGCATAGTTCTCCATCAAGGTTTTGGCATACCAATGTGACATCTTCCCCATCGGTTCGGCGGGCTCAAGTGTGCGATTATTACGTTTAGTTAGAGCCCAACCCGTGTGGGGCACCCAGAAAAACTCGAAATGGTCATTTGATGCGATGTGATTATCAAGATTCTCAAGCAACTCATCAACGCGTATCGGTTGCTCGATGACCGAGAGATTAAAGGCCGAAACTAGTTGAAGTGTGACAGTGCTGATAATCCCGAGTGCGCCAAGACCAACACGTGCGCAATGAAAAAGATCTGAGTTCGATGTCGACGTACAATCAATCACCGTTGAATCAGCGAGAACAAGTCGCAGCGCTACTACTTGATTAGCGATACCGGTAAATTTGATGCCAGTTCCGTGCGTTGAAGTCGAAATTGATCCAGCAATTGTTTGATAAGCAATGTCGCCGAGATTCTGCATCGCCAAACCATTCTCGTGCAGAATCAAATTTAATTTCGATAACTGAATACCAGATTGCACCGTCACTGTCTTTGTGAGTTTGTCTATCGCAATAACCGCGTCGTAGTCAGACAAATCAACCAGCACATCTTCAGCAAGCGCAATTGATGTAAAACTATGTCCAGAACCCACAACTTTGACTCTGTTCTTTTTTGACATCGCCAACTGCACGGCCTGCTGAATTTCTTCTTCAGATCGCGGTTTGAATAATGAAACGTTGTCGACATGTTGGTTGCCAGCCCAATTTGACCAACTCGCCTTGCGTGGCGTCGTTTCAATACTCAACGTCAAACTCGATGTTTGGCAATTCGGGTGCTCGTCAGCCTTCGAATACCGATAACTACTAAAACGAGCGCCAACACAGTGCCCAAATTACTAAGCATGTGAAAACCGAATGCCTTGCGAATAAAACCGCTTGAGAATCCTGCCATCCCACCACAAAAACTCATTAACAAATCAGCCGCACCTTGCACTGTCACACGTGAGCTCTCTGGCACGGACTCAACTAAAAGACTCGAACCGCCGATGAGTCCGAAACTCCAACCAAGCCCTAGCAGCCAAAGTGATGGCCACAGCAATGTGGCAGCATCACCAGCAAGAGCCGCCATAACAGTCGCCGTAACTAGCAATACACCACCAACAGAAATCGATAATAACTTGCCGCGTCGATCGGCAAATTTACCGACGAGCGGACTGAATGCATACATGCCAGCGATATGTAAAGAAATCACATAAGGACTGACATCTTCATGACCGTGAAGTTTCAAATGAACTGGAGTCATCGTCATCACTGCAACCATCGTGACTTGCGAGATCACCATCGATGCAAGCGCCACACGAGCATTTCGAATGCCACTTATAGTGCGCAATGCGGCGCCCAAGTTTGGCGTCACAACACCTTTGCCTTGCTGTGAGATAAGACCACCACTAACTTCAAGCGGATCTGGCCGCAGTCGCACTGCAGCGTTAGCCAATGCGAAAACGAAGAAGAATGCAGAGGCAATCCACGGACCGGTGTAATGGCTCCAGCCGAACGTATCTACGCCTATCTGCT
>JBAXAW010000001.1:0-57747 GCA_037142305.1 Actinomycetota bacterium | reverse complement strand
TCAAGCCAATCTTGCGATGGCTCATTAATTTCGCCCTGAGAAACCAAAACTTCACACGTGTCGCCCGATGTGAGTTTGTATTCAAGCGGCACAAGACGACCGTTAACCCTGGCGCCCATGCAACTGTGACCGACTTCAGTATGCACTGCGTAAGCAAAATCAACAGGAGTTGAAAATACAGGAAGCGTTATTACTCGACCCTTTGGTGTGAACACAAAAAGTTCATCTTGTTCAAGATCGGTCTTTAGATTTTCTAAGAACTGACTCGGGTCGGACACTTCACCTTGCCAATCAATAATTCGATTCAGCCAATCAATATCGCCTTGCGTATTCGAGTCTTTGTAGGCCCAATGTGAAGCAACTCCCCATTCGGCTTGTCGATGCATCTCGCGCGTTCTAATTTGCACTTCAATTGGCTTTCCTCCAGGCCCAACGACTGTTGTATGCAGTGACTGATAAAGATTAAATTTCGGCATGGCAATGTAATCTTTGAAACGCCCAACGATTGGCTTCCAATGGCCGTGAATTGCACCGAGCACTGCGTAACAATCTTTTTCTGAGTCAACAACAACTCGAATCGCCATCAAGTCGTGAATTTCGTCGAAGTCTCTACCTTTTTGCACCATCTTTTCGTAGATGCTCCACAGATGTTTGCCGCGTGCAGTTAGGTCTGCGTCAATTTTAACCTCAGCAAGCCATTGCTGAACTTGCCCAATTGTTTTGGCAAGATACACATTGCGTTCAGGTGCTCGCGTCGCAACTAGCTGATCAAGCTCGGCATAGCGCTTAGGGTACAACGCAGCAAATGCGAGATCTTCAAGTTGCTGTTTAATCTCTTGCATGCCAAGTCGATGCGCGAGCGGTGCATAAATATCTAGAGTCTCTTGGGCGATGCGTTGTTGCTTCTCGTGTGGCACGGCGGCGATTGTGCGCATGTTGTGAAGTCGATCGGCAAGTTTGATCATCAACACTCGCAAATCGCGTGCCATCGCCACGAGCATCTTGCGCATCGTGGCTGCCTGCTGTGCCTCTTTTGAATCAAAATGCAAACGCTCAAGTTTTGTTACGCCGTCAACAATTGTTGCGACTTCGACTCCAAAGTTTGTTTCAACATCAGCAAGCGTGATCTCAGTATCTTCAACAGCATCATGCAACAAGGCTGCAACAATTGAAGTCTCGTCTAAGCCAATATCGGCAACGATACGAGCAACCGCAATCGGGTGATTGATATACAACTCTCCGCTCGATCTATTCTGCGAAGCATGAGCCGACCGAGCCATCTCATACGCAGAATTAATCTGCGACACCGAACCTTTTGGATGGCGCGACTTATACGCCGTCAACAGAGGCGAAAGTTCTTCGGCAATCGTTGTATTTTGGCGCCGCCACGGCAGCACTCTTGATGCTGTACCCATTACTTAAGCGTAGTAGCGACGCAAATGCCAGATGCTGAACTTAACGTCGTTTCTTACGAGGTCGAGGCGGATGAGTTAGAACGCTCGTTGCACGTTGCGACGCTTGTGCGATCAACTCTTCATTAGTGATTGTAGAAGTTTCAGTTGTTGCAGAACTTGATGACTTAGACGATTTGGTGACTGCCAATCGCGAAATATCGCCATGACCCATTAATTCTGACATCGCCGTGCCAACAGCGATGTGTCCTTTGAACGGCTTGTACTTTGGTTCGTTTTGCTTAAAAATATCCAATAACGGAACTGCCACAAATATTGACGAGTAAGTTCCGGCGAGCATGCCAACTAGCAATGCAACTGCAAAATCTTCAAGACTTTTTGCTCCCAATATGAACGAACCCATAACCAAAAGAGAAA
Source organism: Actinomycetota bacterium (assembly GCA_037142305.1). Taxonomy (GTDB): domain Bacteria; phylum Actinomycetota; class Acidimicrobiia; order Acidimicrobiales; family Ilumatobacteraceae; genus BACL27. Next base: position 55,918 of record JBAXAW010000001.1, on the reverse strand, counting down.
CAACAGGAAGCGCCGAAGCCAATGTCGTATTTAGCGATCGCGCCAAAACCTCGTTAGTTGAGATATTTGCGATGTTGGCAAACGATTGACGAGAGGTGGCAAATTTTTTGGAGTTCTCAAGCACTCGGTCGAATACAACAACCGTGTCATAAAGAGAGAAGCCGAGAATTGTGAGAAATGCAACAACCGTGGCTGGCGTGACTTCAAAACCAAAAAGTGAATAAACTCCCACGCTGATAATTACGTCATGAGCCATCGCGATAATCGCAGTCAGTGCCATCTTCCATTCAAGACGCCATGAAATATACAACGAGACGACAACGAAAAATACGAGTAATGCTCGCAATGCTTTTTCAGTAATGCTTCGACCCCAAGAAGAACTCACCGATGACACGCTGACTTCTTCTACTGGCACCTTGGCTAACTTGGCAAATGATTTTTGTACCGCGAGACGTGCCTGCTCTGTTTGATCGCCGACTTGCACTCGCATGATTTTGACTTCTGTACCGGTCAAAAATTGAATTTTTGCATTCGTTGACTCAATATTGTTGGCATCTAAAACTGCGCGCGCATCTTTATCAGTGAGTTCGCCTGTTGGGCTATCTGATGGCACTTCCCAGGCCACACCACCACGAAAGTCAATACCGAGATCAAGACCTTGAATCAGCAGTGATCCGGCACCGGCAACAACAATTATCAGAGAAACCGCAAACCCAATCACCCTCCGTCCAATAAAGTCGAACGTTGTCTCTCCACGATAGAGACGACCTAAACCTGCGATTATGTTTTTCATTGCTACACCTCTGGCTTTACAGTTTGAATGCCAAGAATTTTCTTGCCCTGAACACGTTTAGAACGTGCAAATAACAGCACCGCACTTCGTGTGAAGAAATAAGTGATAACGACATCTGTAAGCGCAGAAATACCAAGAAAGAATGCGAACCCACGCACTGAACCCACGGTCAAAAACCACAAAACCGCAGCAGCAAGAAACGACACCATGTCGGCTGCCACAATTGTTCGCCAAGCTGACTCGAAACTACGAATCACTGAGTTTTTAAGTGTCTTGCCGACGCGAATTTCGTCTTTAATTCTCTCAAAGAAAACAATATAAGAGTCAACAGCAATACCAATTGAAACGATGATGCCTGCAATACCCGAAAGAGACAACGCCAAACCATTTGTACGAGACAGAACCGAAATCAAACTCCATAAAAGTGCAATAGAGATAGTCATACCTGCAACCACGAATAGCGCCATCAAGCGGTAATACGCAATCAACAAAATCAGTACAAGCAGGATTCCGACGATTCCAGAAATAATTGCGGCACGAAGCGAATCTGTTCCTAGTGTTGCCGAGACCGTCTGAGCTTGTGACACCCCAAATCGCACTGGTACGGCGCCGAATTCAAGAATCTTGGCTAAGTCTCGTGCTTCAGTGGCAGTAAACGCTCCACTAATTTGCACACTTCCACCTGTGAACTCTGGTTCGTTAACTGTTGGTGCAGAAATGACCGTTCCATCTAGAACCATTGCCAACTGCCCAGTCGGACAGACTTCGGTTCTATTGAAGCAAGCAGCGGCCATTTTGTTCCATTGCACATCTCCATCGGCACCACTTCGCAAACTCACAACAACTGTCCATTTGCCTGTCTGTACATCTGCTCGAGCATCATTTTTAAATACTTTTCCAGATGCGCCCGCTGGTCCGACTACATAGGCGATGCCCTGCTTATCGAGTAACAGCACTGTTTGAGTCGGATCATTTGGATCAGTACCGAGTTCAACTTTCGGCACAGCTGCCGCATCAGTTGGCGCCACAGTTGCCGAATCTAAAACCGGAACTGTTGTTGAACCGCTAACCGGAACTGTTGTACTAGTTACGGTCGAAGTATTTATATGTCGTGAGCTTCCTGGACCGCCAGCAACTGGAACGGTGTCGGTCACCGCCGGCTGTTTCGTGTCTTGTGTAGCGTCACCGGGGATCGTTGTCGACCCATTGTCTTTGAGCATTCCAGTCTGCAACACAGGACGCAAAAGCAATTCTCCCGTGCGACCAATAATGTCGAGGGCTTGTTGCTGATCTTTGACACCAGGCAAGTTGACAATCACAGTGCCACCCTGCAAAATAATTTCGGGTTCAGCCACACCGATTGAGTCAACTCTTGCGCGGATAATTTCTACTGCAACATCAAGATTCGCTTTATCGTATTCGCCTTCTGGTTGCAAAGTTACCGACGCTCCACCTTGCAGGTCAAGTCCAAGCGCCGGCTTATTGCCAGCGATCAGATTGGCAGTGAATGAGCCGAGGACTACAACTACTAGCAGGACCAGTGAAATTATGTGACGACGCTTATTCATTTATTTTGTACATCTTTTCGATTAGCGAGAATTAGATTTCGATTAATTTTTTGATTTCTTATCGGATTTCTTATCGACCATATTCTCTTCAGCAGGTACTGAAACCTTGCGAGCGATCGAACCCTTAGTTACTCGAACTTCAACTTTTTCGGCGATTTCAATCCATAAAAGATCATCTTCAATCGCCGACACGAAGCCGTAAATACCTGAGTTCATTATCACTTCATCACCTTCCGCAATGCTCGACTGCAAATTTGCTGTCTCTTTTTGGCGCTTGCGCTGCGGGCGAAGTAGCAAGAAGTACATCGCAGCGAAGATTAAGACCAAAGGCAACATGCTCAATATCGGATTGCTCTTTGTCTTAGTTTCAGCCGCTAGTACTGAAAGCTTTAAAATGACTGCGTAGGCGAGAGTAATAGACATAGCGACATAGTCTAGTGGCTTACCGCTTGTCGTTAACAGGGCCAGCCCATGTGGCCAAAAGCGTCTTACGAAACTCGGCAAAATTGCCTTGCGCTATGGATGATCGCATTTGCGACATCAAGTTAAGTGTGAAGGCAACATTGTGCAGAGAAACAAGTCGTGCAGCGGTCGGTTCATTTACTTGAAATAAATGTCGAATATAACCACGGGTGTGCCTGGCGCAAACCGAACACGAACACGCTGAATCAATCGGGTCTTGACTAGTTATGAACTCTGAACGAGTGATATTTAACTTTCCAGTCGAAGTGAGTGCAGTACCGTGTCGACCAATTCTTGTTTGCATCACACAGTCAAACTGATCTACGCCGAGATTGACCGCTTCGACCAATGATGCAGGGTCGCCTACTCCCATCAAATATCTCGGTCGATTTTTTGGCAGATGCTCAATTGCTGCTGCTAGGGCGATCAACATTTCTTCGCGAGTCTCACCCACCGACAATCCGCCAATCCCATAACCATCAAAATTTAAATCAGCAGTTATTTTCGCGCTCTCGCGACGCAACACTGGGTCAACACCGCCTTGCACAATGCCAAACAAACTTTGATCTGCTCGCGTGTGACTGTCGCGTGCTTGCTTCGCCCACTGCGATGTTCGCTTAAGCGCGAGACGAATAACTTCATCTGATGACGGGAGTGGCGCGCAAACATCCAGCACCATCTGTATGTCGGCGCCGAGCAACTCTTGAGTTTTCACTGCCGACTGCGGAGTGAACCGATGCATCGAGCCGTCGTAGGTTGATCGAAAAGAGACTCCCTCGTCGTCGACATCTGGGTTGAGCGAAAATACTTGAAACCCACCTGAGTCTGTGAGGGTTAAGCCTTTCCATCCGGCGAACTGACCAAGTCCACCGAGATCTGCAACAACTTGTGCGCCTGGTCGCAACATCAAGTGATATGTATTGCCGAGCACAATTCGTGCTCCGAGTTCTTCATAATCTTGGGCACTCAAATGTCGAATTGCGCCGCGCGTACCAACAGGCATAAAACAAGGAGTCTCGTAATCGCCGCGATGAGTTGAAGCCACACCTGTGCGAGCATCGCCCTGACGGGCAGTTTCTTTAAATTCAACGGCGAACATTGCACCTCACGGTATCTAACTTGCTAATGCAAATCGCTAGTTCAAATTATTAGTTGTTTAAAGTCTCCGGTCTAATAACATCGCATCACCAAAAGACAACATTCGATATTTCTCTTGAATTGCAATTTCATATAGCGACTTCCAACGCGGGCCGATAAACGCATCAACAAGCATCAATAAAGTTGTGCGCGGCATGTGAAAATTAGTCAGCAACAAATCGACAATCTTAAATTCGTAGCCCTGAGAAATAAACATATTTGTTCTGCCAGTTAGAACTCCAGTAGTTGCTGCCGACTCAAGTGCTCGTGTGGCGGTCGTGCCCACTGCGATGACACGTTTAGCCAATTGACATTGCTCCAGAATTTCAGCACCAACGCGATAACTTTCGGTGTGCATTGGATGATCGCGCGGATCACTATGGCTTACTGGCGCAAAAGTGTCTAAGCCAACAGTTAAATCAACTGTCAATATTTTTACACCTTTATTGCGCAGAGCTTCTAACAAAGTTTCAGTGAAATGCAATCCGGCTGTAGGCGCCGCTGCTGATGCTGGTCTATTTGCATAAATCGTCTGATAGCGATCCGGTTGCGAAAGCGTTGTCGTTATATATGGCGGCAAAGGCATCTCGCCATATTTGACAAGTGATTCTTCAACACTGTTATTTGTCACCAACAAACTCACCAAAAAAGTATCGCCCGCAGCGGTTCGCTCACCGATGCGAATAAGTGCAGTTCCGTCACTTGCAAACAAAATCTCACCGAGTTTCAATCGCTTGGCTGGTCGAATTAAGGCCTCCCAAGTTTCTGGTGCTGAACCGTGTCGCTCAAGCAATAACACTTCAGCAGCACCACCCGATTGACGCAACAGCCGGAGCCTTGCCGGAATCACCTTCGTATCATTTACAACAAGAACATCACCTTGCCCACAAAACTCAAGAAAGTCACTTACATGTTTGTGGCTTGGGTCGCGATCACCTTGATCTACTAATAGTCGCGCAGAATCGCGCGGCTCTAACGGTGTCTGCGCAATAAGTTCATGGGGTAACTGATAGTCAAAATCTTCTAGTCGCACGGCAGCAAAATTTTAGAATAATTCTGGCGCAGATGCGGGCGGTGATTCGCCAATATGGCGCCATGCCAAAGGCATCGCAACACGACCGCGCGGTGTACGCGCGAGTAACCCTTGCTGAATCAAAAAAGGCTCGTAGACATCTTCGATAGTTTCAGTTTGCTCGCTAACCGAAATTGCCAAGGTTGATAAACCAACTGGTCCACCGCCAAATTGTCGACACAAAGCCGACAAGATGGCTCGATCAACCTTGTCTAAACCCAAGTCATCGACACCGAAAACTTCAAGTGCTTGACGCGCACTTTTTTCTGTCACTTGGCCATCACCGCGAACTTCGGCATGATCACGAACGCGCCGCAACAATCGATTAGCAATACGCGGGGTTCCGCGCGATCGTCGTGCAATCTCATGCGCACCATCTGCATTAATCGGCACTCTTAAAATCTTCGCCGTGCGCTGCACGATCAGTTCGAGTTCGTCAACTTCATAAAAATCAAGTCGTGCGACCAGACCGAAACGATCGCGAAGCGGACCAGTAATCATGCCCGTTCGCGTTGTCGCGCCAATAAGCGTGAACCGTGGCAAAGTCAGTCGAATAGACGACGCCGAGGCACCTTTGCCTACAACGATGTCAATTTGAAAATCTTCCATTGCGGGATAGAGAATCTCTTCAACTTGTCGTGACAGTCGGTGAATCTCGTCGATGAACAAAACATCATTGACATCAAGCTTCGTTAAAATTGCCGCGAGGTCACCAGCACGCTCAAGCGCTGGGCCCGACGTAATGTGAATCTTGGCCGACATTTCACTAGCGACAATGCCCGCCATCGTTGTCTTGCCTAAGCCCGGTGGTCCAGCCAACAAAATATGGTCGGCAGACTGCTCTCGCTTGCGCGCGGCCTCAAGAACAATCCCGAGATGTTCTTTAAGTTCTCGTTGCCCAACAAAATCGCTTAATGACTTTGGTCGCAGACCAATATCGTCATGATCGGCAGGATCTGTAGTCAGAGCCGGATCTGTGAATTCTTCACGCACGACGAGCGCCCAACATATTTAGTGCTTCACGCAACATCGCCTCAGAATCGTTACTTGCAGACATCTCGCGAAGCACATCGCGAATCTCTTCGCTTGAATAACCAAGACCCGAGAGTGCATCACGGACATCGCCAATGCTTGACGAGCCATTCAATGCGTTGCTGGATTCTAAAATATTCAGGTGTAGTCGACTCTTCAACTCAATCAGCAGTCGCTCTGCTGTTTTTTTGCCCACGCCAGAAACCAGTGTCAACGCAGGAATATCTGAACTGGCAACGATGTCGACGAGTGCTCTTGGCGAGTGTGTTGCCAAAATTGTCATCGCCATATTTGGACCGACACCATGCGTAGCAAGCAGAATTTCGAAGCACCGTCGCTCATCGCGATCAAGAAAACCATAAAGAGTTTGAGCATCTTCGCGAACATAGTGATGCACATAAATGAATGCATCAGAAGTTGGTTCAAGCTCGCCCAATGTTCGTGGCGTCACATGCACTAGATACCCGATGCCGTTGGTCTCAATCAACACTGTTGATTCAGTTGTTCGTTCTAAAATTGTTCCGCGCAATGAACCAATCATGCCGACCGCACTTTGGCTTCAGAAATTTTTTGCGCCAAACTACTTGAAGCGATATGACACAGTGCAATCGCTGCGGCGTCAGCGGCGTCAGCAGGTTTCGGAATCGTATTAAGACCGAGTCGTTGTTTAACCATTTTTTGCACCTGCGCTTTATCGGCTCCTCCCCAACCAGTGATCGCAAGCTTTACTTGATTCGGCGTGTACTGCTCAACTTGCAAACCACGGCGAGCAGCGGCACTTAGCGCAAGACCACTCACCTGACCAACGCTCATTGCTGTGCGCACATTGGATTGAAAAAAAATGTGTTCAACAGCGACAACTGAAGGATGGTACTCGTCTAAAAGTTCTTCAATTTCTAAACTTATTTCGGCGAGTCGCTGTGGCAATGCTTGCTCAGGACTCGTGCGCAACACGCCAAGCGCACGCATCGTTATCTGGGTCGCTCCTTGAACCTCTAACACCGCATAACCGCATCTCGTTAAACCAGGGTCAATGCCGAGAACGACCGAAGTATTGCGCTGATGAACCTGGTCGACGATGCCTGTTGACTGGGCGAACATATGTTCAAGGTTACTAGATACCTGTCTGGGTGTCAGCGACTGCTTGAATCAACTCTTTGACTGGTCTAAAGGTGACTCCAACAAGTGCTCGATGCACATATTTGACTACACCATTTGGGTCGATTACGAAGACACTTCGCCTCGGCATCCCTGCGAATCCGACAACTCCGTAATCGCTTAGGACTTTTTTATCCGGATCAGACAGTAGCGGAAACTTAAAATTGTGTTTGGCCGCAAATTTGTCATGACTTGCCATGTCTTGGTGAGAAATTGCCAATACTTGCGCACCCACATTTGAGAACTGCGAAAGCTCGTCATTGTAAGAACACAACTGTTTGGTGCAGACCGCTGTCGAGTCGCCAGGATAAAACACAAGCACGACAGCGGTGCCACGAAATTGAGATAACGAATAATTCTTACCGCCTGTGCCAGGCAATGAAAAATCTGGAGCCTGACTACCAACTTCAATTGATGATTCGCTAGCCATTACCCAACCTCTTCCATTAGTTTTTCTGAAATATCAAAATTAGCGTATACATCTTGCACATCATCGTTGTCGTCAAGTTCGTGCATAATCTTTAGAATCGCCTTTGCCTCATCCGGGTTTGTTACTTCGACAGTGTTCGCCGAAAGCATCGTTGTCGTTGCTGAGTTCACGATCATCTTTGCTGCTTCAAGGGATGCCTTCAAATCCCAAACTTGACTTGGATCGCAAGTTACATGCCACATTTCTTCGTCGGCAGTGATGTCTTCTAATCCGTGATCAAGACCAACCAACATCAAATCATCTTCGCTGACAGTCTTGGCAACCAAGATCACGCCTTTGCGAGAAAACTGCCAGCCGACAGCTCCTGGTGCCGCCATTGATCCACCCTGTTTTGAAAAAATTATTCGCACATCGGCGGCCGTTCGATTGCGATTGTCAGTGAGAATGTCGATCAACATTGCAACTCCGCCGGGGGCATACGCCTCGTAAGTCACTGACTCGTAAACTTTTCCGTCAGTTTCGCCCATGCCGCGTTTGATCGCGCGTTCAATTGCGTCATTTGTCATTTGCGCAGCTTTTGCCTTCGATACAACGGTTCGCAATGCCGCGTTAACAGAAACATCACCGCCACCTTCGCGTGCGGCAACTTCGAGTAGTCGCGACAATTTTGCAAATGTCTTTCCGCGAACTTTGTCAATTGCTGCTTTCTTGTGTTTAATCGTTGCCCATTTAGAGTGACCAGACATTGCTAAACCCCTTTCAGAAATAATTCATGTAACCGAACATCGTTTGCTAACTCAGGATGAAATGAGGCGACCAAAATGTTTTCTTGTCGCGCCAACACGACATCATCTCCACAATATGCCAAAGGAGTAACACCTGACCCAAGCGAAACTATTCGCGGAGCGCGGATAAACACTGCATGAAACGAACTATCTGACGAGTCAATTTTGATCTCAGCCTCGAAACTGTCTATTTGACGTCCATAGGCATTGCGCTGAACATCAATATCAATTGCCTCGAAAGACAACTGATCATCGCGACCGTCGATAATCGACTTGGCTAACAAAATCATCCCCGCACACGTCCCAAATAAGGGCAGACCCTGTTTGATGCGAAGGCTGATCGGCTCAAACAATTCAGATGACTCAAGCAACTGCGACATCGTCGTCGACTCACCACCTGGCATTACAAGAGCATCAACTTTTGCGAGATCTGCAGGCATACGAACCTGAGCTGCTTCAACACCTAATTGCTGAAAAACCTTTTGATGTCTCTCAAATGCACCTTGCAGTGCCAATACACCAATTTTTATTGCAGACTTCTTATGAGAGACGCCAACCACCAGGAGGCCTCGAGTCGCTCACCAACCACGCTCGGCAAAACGCTCTTGAATATTATCCATGCCGATTCCGGTCATTGGTGCGCCCAGGTTGCGACTGACTTTCGCAATTATCGCGGCATCTCTAAAATGGGTTGTTGCTTCAACAATTGACCTGGCTCGCGGAGCAGGATCATCGCTCTTGAATATTCCTGAACCAACGAAAACGGCTTCGGCTCCGAGTTGCATTGCTAAGGCCGCGTCACTTGGTGTGGCGATTCCGCCGGCACAAAATAACGGCACTTGCAACCAGCCAGTTTCAGCAATTTCTTGAACTAACGGCAAAGGCGCTTGAAGCCGCTTTGCCCACTCAAATAATTCAGCCGAATCGGCCTGGGTAATTTTTCGGATGTCACCAATGATTGATCGCAAGTGTCGCACTGCTTCAACAATATTGCCAGTGCCTGCTTCACCTTTTGAACGAATCAATGCGGCGCCTTCACTAATGCGACGCAATGCCTCACCAAGGTTTGTTGCGCCACACACGAATGGCGGTTGAAATGCAAACTTATCAATGTGATGTGATTCGTCGGCTGGTGTTAAAACTTCGCTCTCGTCAATAAAGTCAACACCAAGCGACTCGAGCACCTGTGCTTCTACAAAGTGGCCAATTCGCGCTTTGGCCATAACTGGTATAGAGACAACTGCTTGAATCTTCTCAATCATTTCTGGATCGCTCATTCGCGCAACGCCACCGTCACGACGAATATCTGCCGGCACACGCTCAAGAGCCATTACTGCGCACGCGCCAGAATCTTCAGCAATCTTTGCCTGATCGGCGTTAACGACATCCATGATCACTCCGCCTTTTAGCATCTCTGCCAAACCGCGTTTAACTGTCATCGAGCCAGTTTTGTTCACTTCACTTTTTGCCATTTTTGAATCTCCAACGTGTATTTAACCAAAGCGTACACAACGAATGAGTGACGACTTAGATCAGGGGTACTTGACTTTTGTAACATCCTCACCAGGCGCGATATTCACCGCAGACTTCGGGCGAATGACTTCAATCCATGTGCGACCTGGCGTCAATTTGATAATTTCGCCGTTGATATCTTTGTAGATAAATGGCATTTCAGGATCTGGACGCTCCCATGTGCCTTGCACTAAAACGCCTGCGGTATAGATCCAAACTTCTCCACTACCGACAGACTTCGCAACTGGACTTGAGCCGCTCTTCGAGTAAACAACAGAAATAACGACAACGTTTTGCGCATTGACACGTACATCTTGCATGTCAACATGCGGTTTATTATCTTGCGACCGAACAAAAGTTAATAAATCTGGGTTCCACTCCCACATTACGTCAACACCGTCCATAGAAATTTTTACGGCTGCAGCCGGCTTCGATGCTGTAGTTACGGCCTCATCTGCTTTTCGATATTCAAATTGCGGTAGCGGCGGTTTGGCATCTGCTGGTGCGAGCGACCAAAGTTTTGTAGTTTCCGCAAGTAAGTTATGCGGTGCGTTACGGCTCGACTCGCGACGGTAGCCACCCTTTTCATTAGCGACCGAATGACTTAAATCGACAAGCCATGACTTACGAATTGCTGAAGTAACTTGTTGATTGCCACCACTCCATGCCAACAATGGGTGATTCAACGAGCCAAGAAGATTGATGTCTTGGATACGACCACTGCGGATCGGACCAACTGGGTCGCTTCCTTGTGAATGAAACACCACAGCAAACCGAGTTAACTGCTCAACATTTTCTTCAAAAACTAAATCGGCTTGGTTTAATCCCCATTGCGGGCGGGCTTGAGGATGGTTGTCAATTTTGACGACCAGCGCTGGTCGATTGAGAATCGACTCATCTGCTGCTGGAGCGCCAGTCAAAGGGTTAACAACCACCGGAATTGTTGTTGTGGTCGTAGTTTCAGGAACTGTAGTCGCGACGATTTCTTCGGCCGGAAGAGTCGAAGCAGAATCAGATTTGCCGCCACAACTGGCAACTAACAAACCCAAGACGAAGACAGAAGTAATACCTAAATTGCGCTTACGAGTTGATTGGCTTTTCATTGGTTATATCTCCCTTAATAGTGCGATTCGTTCTGACAGTGGTGGATGAGTGTTAAACAGTTTATGGAATCCAGCAAGTTTACCCGAGTCATTGACCCCAGATAAAGGTTGTTCAATCCACATGTGTGCCGTTGCCATACTGGCTGAGTGAGTCACGGTGCTGTCGGCTTGAAGTTTTTCTAAAGCGGATATCAAACCGGGCGGATATCTAGTTAGTTGACATGCTGACACATCTGCCAAAGTTTCACGACGACGACTAATAGACGCCTGCATCATTCGCGCAACGAGTGGTGCAATTATCAATAACGCAAAGCCAATAAACGCAAGAGGGTTTGAAGAATTGCGACGGTCATTGCTGCGACTGACTCGCCCGCCGTTCCACCACATCATTCGAATCGAAATATCGGTCAGCAATGCAACAGCGCCAACAAGCGTGACGGCGAGAGTAGAAACTAAAATGTCATAGTTCTTAATGTGCGATAGTTCGTGTGCAAGTACTCCTTCAAGTTCGACACGATCTAGTTTTTCTAACAATCCAGATGTAACCGCGACCGCTGCATGTTTTGGGTTGCGACCGGTTGCAAACGCATTTGGTGCTTCATCATGAATCACATAAAGACGTGGCTTTGGCAACCCGCCAGCGATGCACAAATTTTCAACCAAATTATGTAGACGCTTGTATTCGACTTCGTCGGCTGGTATCGCGCGACTTACTTTTAGAGCAATTGTGTCTGACTTCCAATATGAGATGACCGCCATCACACCAGAAACAATCAGCGCGAAAATTGTGCCGACAATCGGGTCGCCCAGAACTAAGCCGGCTGAGGCGCCAACCACAACGAGAAACAAAGAAAATCCAGCCAACAAAAATACCGAACGCCGTTTGTTTGAAGCTATTAAGTCGTACATGATGAAAAGCCGATTCTAGAACTAAATCTAAAACTGCACCTTAGGCGCAGTCTTTTCAGCCTCGGTTGCTTCAAATGAATCAGTAACAGAAAATTTGAAAAGCGACGCAATCACAACAGTTGGAAAGCTACTTACCGAGTTGTTGTAGGCAAGCACAGCGTCGTTATAGAACTGGCGAGCATAGGCAATTCGGCTCTCTGTATTACTGAGTTCTTCTTGCAAGTTCAAGAAACTCGCGTTTGCTTTGAGATCTGGGTAAGCCTCAGACAATGCAAAGAACTGACGCAACGCCCCAGATAGCGCGTTATCTGCAGTTGCCTGACCAGTTGCCGTACCAGGTGCTGACATTGCGGAGTTGCGAGCCGAAATTACATCTTGCAAAGTTTTTTGCTCAAAGTTTGCATAGCCCTTGACAGTCTCAACAAGATTCGGAATTAGCTCGATTCGTCGCTTTAATTGAACATCAATTTGCGACCAGGCGTTCTTAACTTGGTTGCGTTTTTGGACTAGAGAGTTGTAAATCATCACAGGAATTGTGATGACAGCAAAACCCAAAACCAGACCAATCCAAATTCCCATGACGTCCTCCAGTTATCTCGACTTACTATCTTTCTTTTATTGTAGTGCGCGAATCAAACTTGGGGATTTTTGCGCAATACTCGATCTGAGTACAGGCGAAATATTCGGCTTTTTGGATGATGGTCAGGTGATAACTGCTCACGTTCAAGAACTGCGTAATACATTTCAATATAGATTTTTGCGAGTCGGCTCATCGAAAGTTCACTCGCCCTAATGAGACCACCGTCACTTAATTTTTGTGCAAGTTTTTTATCAGCCAACACTCGAGTTAAGCCTTCGGCAAGTTCAGCGATATCACCAGGTTCGACCAACCAAGCATTCACATCATGAGTACCAACATTGCGATAGCCCTCAAGCGAACTTGCAACAACTGGTGTACCACTAGCCATTGACTCAAGTACGACTATTCCGAAAGATTCACTATGTAGTGAGGGTGCGCAGAATACTGAACACTGCGCAAGCCGATCTATTTTGTCTTCGTCAGTGATTCTTCCGAGCCACGAAATACGACCGTCGTGTGCATATTTCTGCTTCAACAACGAAATACCATCTCCATCTGATGCGATCCATAACTTAACGTCGTCCGAAAGTTTGGCAAACGCCTCAAGCAACTCGGCAAGTCCTTTTCTTGGCTCGTACCTGCCACAAAAGAAAACTATCTTTTCAGCACTACGCGAAATATTTGGCCGCGCGTACAGTTCATTCTCGATGCCGTTAAATAAAATTTCGTATTCTCCACCTAGATAACGATTTGCAAGTTCTTGTGCTTGTGGTGAAACCGCAACTCGTACGTCAAGATGATTAGCGAGCCAGTTGACTCCCTTGTTGATGCGCCCGTACCAAGCGATGTCTCCGGCGGCGTGAAAGGTACCGATCATTGGCGCGAGGCGCAACATTAACGCGGTCATCGTCGGCCCAGGTGCAATCGGCTCGTGTAAATGCAAAACATCAAATGCCTCATCGTTGATCGCTCGAATCGTGCGAAGTGCCGCCGAAGGGTCTGGCGCAAGCGGCGCGGTCGAACCATTTGCAGCTGTTGGCAGACTATTTCCGAGTGGTGTCACAAATGGCTCTGGCGGCGGACCATCGCAAGGGCCTAACACTCGTGCCTCATGGCCCATTCGACGCAACTCGCGAGCCAAACCTAGAACTTGAGATTGAACCCCACCAGGAATCGTCAGACTATATGGACACACCAACCCGATCCGAAGCATCTTCTTGCGTTCAAAGTTCTTATTGGCTTTGACCGGATTACTTGCCGAATTCATTAACTACACGGTACGACCGATGGTCGAAATTAAAACATCACTAATTGAACGACATTGCTCAGCAACTAACTTTGCACTATGACTAATCAAGAGAGTTTCAGACCAGCGATCTCGCTAGTAGCAACAGCCAACAAGCGAACCGCAGTGCTAGACCTCGCCCGACAAGCCGAGACGCTCGGGTTCTCTGGCATTGCGTGTCCGAGTCTGGGAGCCGCAATGGCATTTTGTGTTTCGTTAGCGCACGCGACTAGCACAATAAAGTTTTGGACTTCGATTCAACCGATTTATTACAGCCATGCAATCGAAATGGCGAACACTGCTGCACATTTATACGAAGTTTCAAATCATCGTTTTAGCTTGGGCCTTGGCGTTAGTCATGGACCAGTAATCAACCGACTTGGAGCAACAACTGCTACACCACTTGCTGATATAAAAAATTACGTCGCAACGATGCGTTCTCATGAACGTTTTTCGGGCGAACTTCCTCCGATTTATTTGGCAGCACTTCGCAATAAAATGCTGGATCTTGCAACCGAAATTTCTCAAGGAGCAATTTGGGCAAACGCTTTGTTGAGCAATATCTCTGATCAACTCACAAATATTGAATCGTCTCGCAGGTCAGAAATGTTTTTGGCAAACATGGTGCCGACCGTGATTAGCGACGATATTGCGGCTGCCCAAGCAATACATCGCAAAACTTTGGTTGGCTATGTTTCACTTCCGAATTATCGAAATTATTGGCGCTCATGCGGTTACGACGAGCAGATTGACGCATTCGAAAAAATACTTGAGTCGAGTAACAAAGAAACCCGTTCTGCAGAAATTGTCGCAGCAATGGATACTGAATGGCTGAGCGATTGCACAATTTCTGGGGACAGTGACACGGTTCGTGAGGCACTTTGGGCTTGGTCACAAGCCGGCGTTCTGCCAATTGCCGTGATGTCTTCGACTTCGGGCGGTCAGGCTAAAGCAGTCTCCGAATTGTTTGCTGCGTATTCAAATTAACTTTCTAAACTGAAACAGAAATTAAATCACTCGGCCAATTCGGCTGAAATAAATGCCACTGTGCAGGGTCATGACGAATTAAAAGTTCAAGTTCTATTGTCAGATCTTGTGAAATTCTTTGTATATCATCTCGTAGCGTCGCAAGTCGCTCAACTTTAATTGCCGGTCGCACAATTGTTTTGTGGCCGTCTAGGCGTTTCAAAAAATACGTAGCAAGGGGCACGAGAGCGGCACCCGTTCGCAATGCAAAAAAAGCTGGACCACTCGGGATCGTCGTTCTCTCACCAAAAAACTCGATGTCAACGCCAGTGCCTTGAATATCGCGGTCACTTAAAAGTGCAACGATTTCATTTCTTGCAAGTGCCTGTTGAACGGCAACACCGGCATTGTCATCTAGTGGGATCACCTGAACGCCATAGTTTTTGCGAAGTTGTAGAAACATTTCAAACAACTGTTGCGATTCAAGTTTTTCGACGACGGCATTGAGTTTGTGTCCACGTTGTATTAGCCACCTACCTGACCACTCCCATCCACCTAAGTGAGGCAACGCAAGAATGACTCCCTTACCTAGCTTGAGACCAGATTCAATATGCTCAAAGCCTTCAATTGAGACACCAGACTCAATTTGCTTTGAATTCAAAAATGGCAGACGAAAAGTTTCAACGTAGTAGCGGGCATAACTCTCATAAGATTTTTGCACTGCACGACGAATTTGATGGTCGCCGAAATCAGGTTGAACGCGCCGCATATGCCTTGAAACAACTGCACGTTTTTTGCGCATTGGAATTGTCACTACCGGAACCAGCACCGCAGTCAACGCGGCTATGACAAAAGTTGGAGTAGTTCTCGCCAGCACCGCAACTACACGGCAGCCAATGACAACTAACGAATCAGAACGATTTTTTTGAGTTGCCGATGTCACTTCATGTTGCGACGACGCGATAAACGCATTCGTCGATCAGCACGCTGAGCACTACGAGAAGCACGACGAGACTGCCGCAATGCAACCCGTTCAGCCGTTGCCGGCGCGATTGCCGCTTGATTCCAGACTTTAAAAAAGCGCTGCACTGCTGTGATCGTGCAAAGAATCAACATCAACCACATCACCCAAAACAACAGTGCGTCAAAAAGCAAACCGACACACAGCAAGATAATTCGTTCCGCGCGCTCCATTAACCCACCCTTGGCTGTCAACCCGAGCGCCTCAGCTTTGGCTCGCTGATAAGAAATCAAAGAAGAAACCGCCATAACTGCGAATGGCAACACTGCAGCGTGAGCGCCCCGCTGAGAACCTAAAAACCAAGCAACGCCACCGAGTAGAACTGCATCCGTTACGCGATCAATAGTCGAATCAAAAAAAGCACCGCGCTGGCTACTTTGGTTTGATGCTTTGGCTAATGCACCATCAAACAAATCGGGCAACGCAGCAAATATTACGAGCAATAATCCAACCTGCAATTGACCAATCGCAATCGTTACAGCTGCGACACAAGCGATTACTAGTCCAATTAAAGTTAAATGGTCCGGCGAAAGCTTCGTTCGACGTAACAACTCGCCCACTGGGCGAACAATACGTTCGACTTCTTTCTTAAATCTGCCGTCAAACATTGCAACAGCCTAGTGCAATCTTGTTAGGCAATCTCATTAGCTAATCTCATTAGCCAACCTCATTAGCCAATCTTCTTAACTGTCTGGGTTCGCTTCTACAAGACACTCAACAATTCGCGCGTCAACTGCGTCAATCAAAACTAGACCACGTTGTAGCGGCGGTTCCTGTTCGCTGTAACAAAAAACTCGCCACGTCGGACGACTGCGCAACCCACGCCAAACTTGTTGTGCCGAAGCATGCCCAACAGCGAAACCAACCGCGCGTGTTGCGTAAATAAGCGCGAGTTTTTCATCTACTGTCATTCGCCATGACGATGAAAAAGAATACAAACCGAAGACACCTAATAAAATTGCGGCCCACATAAAACCATCACTGACAAGACCATTTTCATTGGTGTGTTGCCCCGCCCAAAGAATCAGACACATTGCGGCAATGCCGAGATAAAGCAATGCTGGTATTTTGCGTCGACTGTTATCTGGAAACATATATGGCCCAACAAACGCAGTGACGTTTAAATCATCTGGAAGTGAATCGCGAATTTCGCTTGCTGAATCTGTCGCCATCAATTTGTCGTCTTCCATGCTGCTCGAATTCTAGAGGCGCTGACATCTAATGCTTCCGGCAAAATCTTCGTGTTCGCTGTCACGACCATAAAATTAGTGTCTCCACTCCAACGACCGACGATGTGCACGTGCAGATGCTGCGCAATGCTTCCACCAGCCGCAGCACCAAGGTTGAGCCCGACATTAAGCGCCTCTGGTTTGTATACAGATTTCATGACCTTTGTCGCAACTGTGACAGTCGCCCAAAGTTCACTTGTCTCATCGGCACTTAACATTTCGAGATCGGCAACTTCACGATACGGAACCACCAACAAGTGGCCAGATGTATACGGGAAGGCGTTCATGATCGCGAAAACGGTTTTGCCACGATGCACGATGTAACTCTGCTCATCGCTCAGGTCACTATTTAGAATCTGAGTGAAGATTGATGCATTGCTTGTGCTTCGCGTATCTTGCCCGTGCATCACATAATCCGCGCGCCAACCGTTCCAGATGTGATCTAACATTTTATTACGCCTTAATCTCTTGACCGACATCAGCCGCAAGTTGCTGAACGAAATCATTCAGTGAAACACCCCGAATTACATCACCACCGCGTGGATTTACGCCGACTGTGGCACCTGCAATATCATCATCGCCGACAACTAGCACATACGGTATGCGCTCTAACTTTGACGCACGAATGCGTTTGCCAAGTTGCTCATCGGCAACTAGTTGATCTACCCGATATCCGAGTTTGCTCAGAGTTTCTGTGACTTCAAGCGCATACTGCTCGTGCGCCGACGCCACTGCTAAAACACGAACTTGGATCGGTGCCAACCAAGTCGGAAACGCGCCACCGTAGTGCTCGAGCAAGACACCGAAGAAGCGTTCAATCGAACCAAATAAGGCGCGATGCAACATGATCGGGCGCTTTCTTGCATTATCTGTAGCGATATATTCAAGACCGAATCTTTCTGGAAGATTAAAGTCGCACTGAATGGTGCTTAGTTGCCACTTGCGGCCGATTGCATCGCGCACATCGATGTCAATTTTGGGTCCATAAAACGCAGCGTCGCCTGGAGCCACCGTGTACGGCAAGCCGTGACGCTCTAGTGCTTCTTTTAACGCCTCAGTGGCCTTGCCCCAAATTTCATCAGAGCCAACTGATTTTTCGAGATTGCGTGTGCTGAGTTTGAAATCAAAATCATTGAAGCCAAATCTACGCAAAACACTCAACACGAAATCTAGAAGTGATGCAATTTCGTCTGCCATTTGTTCTTCAGTACAAAAAATATGGCTGTCGTCTTGAGTGAAGCCGCGAATGCGAAGTAAACCATGCAAAGTGCCTGCGCGTTCGTAGCGATAAACGGTGCCAAGTTCAAACAACCGCAACGGTAATTCGCGATAACTGCGTTGGCGGTCGCGATAAATCAAACAGTGCATCGGACAATTCATCGGCTTTGGATAATAAGTGCCGTTGTCCATCTCCATCGGTGGATACATGCCGTCTTTGTAGAACTGCAAGTGACCAGATGTTTCGAACAAGTGCGCATTTGCTAAATGCGGTGTAAAGACAAATTTGTATCCGCCGTTTTGATGGCGCTCGCGGCTGTAGTCCTCCATCAGTTTGCGAACAATGCCACCCTTCGGATGCCAAACTGCAAGACCGCCGCCGAGTTCTTGCGGAAAGGAAAGCAAATCCATTTCAACTGCCAACCGACGATGATCACGCTTTTCGGCTTCTTCGAGTCGATGCAAATGTTCAGCCAACGCCGCCTTTGACTCCCACGCGGTGCCGTAGATGCGTTGCAACATTGGTCCTTTTTCGTTGCCACGCCAATACGCGCCGGCAACTTTCATTAATGCAAAATGACCGAGACGGCTCGTAGATGCTACATGTGGCCCACGACAAAGATCGACAAAATCATCTGTGTTTCGATAAACGCTTACGGCATCTGCGCTGCCTGCTTCACCCGCGTCGCTTAAGTCTGCGTCGCCTTGTGTGACGCGCTCAATAATTTCACATTTGTACGGCTGATCAGAAAAAAGTTTCAACGCATCGCGTGCCGACATTTCTGAGCGCACAAAAGGTTGATCGGCATTGACGATCTCTTGCATTCGTTCTTGGATCTTGGCGAGATCATCGTCACTGAAAGTTTTTGAGTTTGGCAACTCAAAATCGTAATAAAAGCCGTCCTCAATTGCTGGACCGATTGAGAACTTAGCGCCTTTAAAAAGTTGCACAACCGCTTGGGCTAAAACATGAGCAGTTGAGTGACGCAGAACATGACGACCCGCATCTGAATCTGCAGTAATTATTGAAACTTTTGCACCATCAACGAGAGATACTCCTAAATCAGTTTCAATGCCGTTGACAACGGTTGCGACTGCCGCCTGACCCAGACGCTTGCCGATTGACATTGCAAGATCTAAACCTGTTGAGCCGCTCGGCAACTCGCGAGTCGAATCGTCTGGCAACCGAATCGTAATCGTAGAGATATTCGTAGTCATGACTCGTTCAGTCTAGATTGTGAAAGTTTTAGATATGAGTGCGATTAACGTTCGAGCGCTTTGGCGCATATTCATATAAATACTGCTGATTCGTTAGCGCCTGAATCTTTAACATCACTTCATCAGTTAATTCACGCAATACCTCAGGATCATCGGTGCGTGACATGTACTTCTGCGTGTCAATTGGCGGGCCGATTTCAATTTTGCATTTCTTGCCAAATTTCGGCATCACCGTATCCGGCGCCATGATCGCGTTCGTGCCAGTTATCCCAACAGGAAAAATCGGACAACCAAATTTCAGCGCCAGCCTCGCTGCACCAGTGCGACCTTTATAAAGTTTGCCGTCGCGACTACGTGTGCCTTCTGGAAATATTCCGAATAGTTCGCCACGCGCTAACACAGCCTCAACTGCCACCATCGCCGAAGACGCGCTTTCTCCTCCGCTTCGATCCAACGGGATCATCCCAATTTTTGTAAAAAGCCAACGCGTTTTCCATGAGTCCATATATTCACTCTTGCCCACGACAGACATGTTGCGCGGTGAATGTGTAAGCAAAAATACCGAATCTAAAAAACTAATGTGATTCGCACACAAAATCGCTGGGCCAGTCACGGGGATCTGGTCAAAACCAATTAGTGAAAACTTCCAAAATCGATTTACAAAAAAGCGCACAAACGGCCTGAAGCGAGTCTGAAATTTTGTAGCACCAACAAACTTCAGTGGATCAAAATTTGCTTTGCTCATGTTTACCGATCGCTCATCACATTAAGTATCTATGTGTCTACCTAAATATCTAGCTGTTTAGATTAATACCGAGAAGTTTTGCCGAGGCTGCAATGCTGTGGCCCGCAGCGACGGCTTGGTCTAGCACATTGATCGCCGCAGGAACATTTAAGTCATCATCTAGTGCAGCACGAACTTCAGCAAGCCCTGCGGTACCGTCGCCATTTTTTGCCGACACCCATGATTTGAGTCTTGCCAACGAATTAGTCATTGACGATGAAGTCCATTCCCACTCTTGGCGATAGTGATTAGAAATCAGCGCAAGCCGTATCGCTCGCGGATCATGAGCTTTTCGCAAGCGATCAACAAATTCAAGATTGCCCAAACTCTTTGACATTTTCGTTCCGTCCATGAAAACCATCGCAACATGCATCCAATGTTTAACAAATTGCTTTCCGGTTGCGGCCTCAGATTGAGCACGCTCGCACTCATGATGCGGAAAAATTAAATCGCTTCCACCACCGTGCAAATCAATCGTCGTACCAAGATCACGCAGCGCCAATGCCGAGCACTCAATATGCCAACCTGGTCGACCTGGACCCCAGATCGTGTCCCAACTTGGCTCGTCGGGCGCAGATGGTTGCCACAATACGAAATCGAGAGGATTCCTTTTATCTGGATTATCTAGGTCACCGCCTCGTTCTGCCGCGTACCGCAACATTGTTTCGTTGTCGTAATTTGAGACACTGCCGAATGACTCAAATTTTGTGACATCGAAATAGACACTGCTCCCGCATTGATAAGCGAAACCTCTGTCTAAAACTAATGCGATAAATTTTCGAATATCTGGGATCGCTGAAGATGCGCGCGGCTTGCTGAAAACATCCAACACGTTTAGCGCTTTCATGTCTGCATCAAACCTTGCTTCTTCGCCAGCAGCAAGATCTAAATAATGCACGCCAAGTTCTCTCGCTTTTGCAAACAGCGGGTCATCAACATCAGTTACGTTGCGGACGCACTTGACGGTATGACCCTTATCGATTAGTCGGCGTTGCAAAATGTCGTAACTCACAAAAGTAAAAGCATGACCAATGTGCGTTGCATCGTAAGGCGTAATGCCGCATGTGTACATCAAAACTTCATTGTTTGGCACAAAATCGATGACACTCTTTCTGACAGTGTCGTACAACTTCATTGTCACTTAGATTTACCGCGATCTGGGATACCAGTGAGCCGCGGCGCAACGCGAGTTTTGTAGCGCACATTTAATTGCAGCAACACTGCGGTAAATGCTTCAATCGCCAAGGCATTTGACAGACTTCCAGCATTCAACGGGCGACAACCAGGTATGCGCAAAACAATTTCAGAAATAGTCGCCGTTGCAGTCGGGTCATCTGAACAGATCAGTACATCACTGTCAACTTCATGAGTTAGGTTGCCCAATTCTGTTGCTGGCAAATGTTGAAATGCTGCGACTACTCGAGACAACGGAATCTCGGCCTGAATATGCGCGGCGATACTGCCACGTGGCGGCACAAGTGGCTGAAATTCTTTGCCCACCCGAACTAACGCATTAGCCATTGTCACAACAATTTTGCCAATCAACTGTTGAGTGTGCTCGTTGACAATCGTTGCGGCTGAGTCCCACGGTGTGGCAATAATTACTATTTCACAGTTTGCTGCAGCGTCGTTGTCGCCACCATTTAGATTTAATTTGAAGTCAGGCCACTTGCGTGCGAGTTCGGTGCAGATGCCCACCGCTCGTTGAGCATCACGAGAACCGAGAAGTACATCACAGCCAATCGAGGCCAAGCGCAACCCAAGGGCACTTCCAGCTGGCCCTGTTCCACCAAGAATTCCGATCCGCATGACTCGCAACACTACTTACTTAAGTTGTGTATTTACTAGATGTATTAACTAGTGCTGTTTACTAGCGATAAAACAACGACGCAATGTAAACAGGTTTCAATCAACTACCGTTTAGCGCATGGGAATTCTTGATGGGAAAAACATTGTTATATCCGGAGTGCTAACCGATGCTTCGTTAGCATTTGGTGTCGCCCAATTGGCCCAACGCGAAGGCGCAAATATTGTTTTGACTGGCGCGGGACGTGGTTTATCGATCACCGAGCGCACGGCCCGCAAGTTAGAAAAACCAGCGCCTGTTGTTGAATTTGATGTGACTGTTGATTCGCATGTTGAAAGCGCACGCAACACCGTGAAACAGCACTTTGGCTCTTCTGGTCGTGTCGACGGAGTCTTGCACTCGATTGGCTTTGCACCTGCTGCGTGTCTTGGTGATGATTTCATGGCAGCAACTTGGGCCGATGTTGCCATTGCTATGCAAATTTCGGCATATTCGTTAAAGACACTTGCAGAGTCATTTGCTCCGTTGATGACTAATGGTGGCTCAATTGTTGGACTTGATTTCGACAACACAGTTGCGTGGCCCGCCTATAACTGGATGGGCGTCGCCAAATCTGCACTTGAGAGCACCAACAGATATTTGGCCAAGGCTCTTGGCACCAAACAAATTCGATGCAACTTAATTGCTGCTGGTCCGATTCGCACGATGGCAGCAAAATCGATTCCTACATTTGGAGCGTTTGAAGATGTCTGGGCGCAACGAGCCCCGCTTGGTTGGGATGTAAACAATTCAACCAGCGTCGCACGCAGTTGTGTAGCGATGCTCAGTGACTGGTTTCCTGCAACTACTGGAGAGATAGTGCATGTGGATGGCGGTTTCCACGCGATGGGTGCCTAATTGAAAAAAGTATTTCAGTTACGAAAGTTTTTCGTTAAAACAATTTCAGTGGTTTTGATTATCGTAAGTTTTCCGAGCAGTGCTTTAGCTTCGACTCAAGTTGAGGCATTCGGGGTCGATGTTGGTTATGAAGCACAATGGGGATTGCAAATCATTCACGCCAACGAAGTTTGGAGTGTCTCCACAGGCCGAAATGTTTTAGTCGCCGTAGTTGACTCGGGCTCTGGGCCCAACGCAGATCTCACAACGAATCTTTCGCCAGGTCGTTCAATAATCCGTGGTCGAACAACTGAAGGCGCAAACGATGTCGACCCAAATGGACACGGTACCCATGTCGCTGGAATCATTGCGGCACAGGCAAACAATGACATCGGTGTCGCGGGTGTCGCACCAGACGCGAGAATTCTTCCGATCAGAGTTCTTGACTCAAATGGTGACGGGTCAGAGGCTGACGTCGCTCTTGCTATTCGATACGCAGTAGAGGCTGGCGCGCGAGTAATTAATCTTTCACTCGGCGGAATCGGACAAACCGAACAACTTCTAAGTGCAATTCAATATGCCTCAGGCAACAATGTTCTTGTCGTAGCCGCAGCAGGTAACGCTGGGCCGACCGCAGGTATTACTTATCCTGCTGGAAACGATTTAACTTTGGCGGTCACTGCAGCAGATCAAACAATGACTTCCCCATCATTCGCACAACGCGGTAGTTATATCGATATAACAGCACCAGGAGTTGGTATTTGCTCAACTATTCGTACTGGTTCTCGCGTCGACAGCACACGCGCTTGTGCTACCGCGGATGAACCATACATCACGATGAGCGGGACATCAATGGCCGCTGCTTTTATAAGCGGTGTGGCTGCATTAATCATTTCAGCCAACCCAACAATGACTGCAGTTCAAGTTCGCGAAGTGATCGTTGCGACAGCAACAGACATTGGCGCACCAGGCCGAGATGACACATTTGGCGCGGGGCTCGTAAATGTGTACGCAATATTTAGGGCCCTTGGTTATTTTGCCAGCGAAATTGCGTTTCCAACTTTCTCATCTGCGGGTCGCGTCAGCGTTGAAATTGTCGCCAACACTCTGCAGTTGCCGCCGTCAGAACGATTGCAGTGGTATCGCTGCAGTTCTCCTGGCGAGGCAACTGCCGCAATTCCAGTTGAATGTGTATCAATAGCGCGATCACAAGAACTGCGATATACGCCAACAGTTGATGATCTTGGTTTGTTTCTGCGACTCGGAACACTGATCACTCTCGGCGGAACCCCACAAATTAGATTTTCTGCAACGACTAAACGCGTCGTTGGAGTGTGGGCTTCATCATCAGCAATCGAAACTGGCTCAACTATCACAATTAAAAATTTGATTGAAAGTGCATCAAATGGTAAACCAAGTTTGAAAATCATTTCTGGCCCCTGCGCGATCAAAAACAAGTCTTCAGTTATCTTCAACGAAATTGGCAAGTGCCTGATGCGCGTGAGCAGTGCAGCGACAGCAAAATATCCAAAACTAAATAGCACAGTGATAATCGATATCACCGAAAAAATTAAAGGTTAAGTCAATGACAAACCGACTCGCGAATGAGACAAGTCCGTACTTACGCCAGCACAAAGACAACCCGGTTGATTGGTTTAGTTGGGGGCATGAAGCATTTGAGTTAGCCCGCCAACGCAATGTCCCTATTTTGTTATCAGTTGGATATTCGGCCTGCCATTGGTGCCATGTCATGGCTCACGAATGCTTTGAAGATCACGAAACCGCAAACTTAATGAACGAACTGTTCGTAAATATCAAAGTAGACCGCGAAGAACGACCTGATATTGATGCGCTGTATATGGATGCGGTGCAGGCGATGTCAGGTCGTGGCGGATGGCCGATGACAGTTTTTATGACACCAGATGGTCGGCCATTTTTTGGCGGAACGTACTTTCCGAAACCGTCGTTCATTGCGTTGATGAATGCAATTAACGATGCTTGGCACAATCGCCGCGACGATATCGACAACAACATTTCGGCACTTATTGAATCTCTAGATCGAACCGCACAAATCAAGCCCGACGAATCTTTGCCAACAATTGATCTATTTCATCAAGCAGTTAATGGGTTGAGTCAAACTTTTGATACCAATTGGGGTGGCTTCGGTGGCGCACCCAAGTTTCCGAGCACAATGAGTCTTGACTTGCTGCTGCGAAGTTTTCTGAACAATGGCAGCCCGACGACACGAAATATGTTGACAACGACTCTGGATGCGATGGCTTCAGGCGGAATGTACGACCATCTGGGTGGAGGATTTTCGCGCTACAGCGTCGATGAAAAATGGCTGGTGCCCCACTTCGAAAAGATGCTCTACGACCAGGCTCTGCTCGTTCGTGTCTACACACATGCTGCGGTTGTGTTTAATCAACCAAAGTGGCGACAAGTCGTTGAAGAAACAATTGAATATCTTTTACGCGATTTACGACACGATAACGGTGGATTTTTTAGTGCGCAAGACGCTGACTCGCTTGACGACCAAGGACATTCACATGAAGGACATTTTTATGTCTTCACCCCCGCGCAGGTACGAGAAATTCTGCCCGCAGAGCTAGTTGATACCGCACTTCAATGGTATGAAATTACCGACTCTGGCAACTTTGAGGGATCAAATATTCCTACGCGATTGAATCATCGTGGAGAATTTAAACGCACCAGCGAAGTTGAAGAGATTCGAAGTCTGTTATTAGAGGCACGCTCATTGCGTACTTGGCCATTACTCGACGACAAAGTTTTAACCGAATGGAACGCGATGATGACATCTTCGCTTGTTGAAGCGGCAGTTTTATTCGATCGCCAAGACTGGCTTGATGCTGCTCAACAAAACGGCGAATTTATGCTTCGCGAATTGCGAGACGAGAACGGTCGTTGGCTTCGAAGTTGGCAAGAATCTGGAGCGCCACAGGCCAGACACCGCGCACTAGCCAGCGACTTGGCGAATCTGATTGACGCCTTCACTCGACTTGGTGAAGCAACAGGCAAATCAACCTGGATTAATCACGCATGTGATGCTGCAGACCAACTTCTCAGAAATTACTGGGACTCAATAAATTTTGGTTTTTTTACGATTGCCAATGATGCAGAGCAGTTGATAGTTCGGCAAAAAGATTTGCTTGATAATGCAACGCCCTCTGCCAATTCAACTGCCGCGCTTGCAATGCTGCGTCTTCAAGCATTAACTGGCGACAAGAAATATCTTGATACGGCGTTAAACATTTTGCGATTGTTTTCACGAATTGCAGCAAGTGCACCGAGCGCATTTTCTAATTTGATAAATGCGATTCATCTGCAAAATGTTGGAGTTACCGAAATTGCAGTTACAGGGTCTCGCACGGATTTACTAAAAGAATTGCAAAAAAATTGGCTACCGACAGCGGTAGTCGCCTGGGGTGAAAAATATGATTCACCAATATGGACTGACCGTCCAGAGGGTTTTGCATTTGTCTGTCAGAACTACACCTGCGCTGCTCCAGCATCAACTATTGACGAACTCAAAAAAGCTTTACGCTCAATTTTAAACTAGGTTTAAACTAGTGTCGAACTAGTTTAAGATTCTCTACCACTTACCAAAATGTGTGATCTGTGCTGGCGTGCGTCTGGTGCGGCTTGCGCTCGAACCTTTCGCACTCGAGCTATCAATACTCGAACTGGCAACACTGTGATCGTGAGTTCGCGGCCAACCCATCGCCACCGCGCCGATCAATTGTAAATCTTGCGGCACGCTTAACAGTTTTCGTAATTCGGCCTCGCCAGAGAACACCGCGAAAAACAGTGCGCCAAGCCCAAGATCATGGGCGGCTAACAATAGTGTCATCGTTGCGAACGATGCATCCACTGTCCAATATGGAGTTAGCCAACTTGATTCACCAGCACCTAAACCTGTTGAAGATTTATCCGACTCGCTGTAACGCGCGACATAAGCCGACGAGTCAGCAAAAACTAAGCCAATGATTGGAGCATCAAGTAAATGTTTCCATTTAAATGAAGAACGCTTTTCGACCGGCAATGTCGTATCCCAAAACTTTGAAGTTTCACCGTCTTGCAACACCAAAAAATGCCAACCTTGTGTCTTGCCGGCCGATGGTGCCCGCGATGCAAGATCGACTATCCGTTCAACTAATTCTGGTGCGACTGGATCATTGCGAAAAGATCGCACCATCTTGCGCGAGCGAACACAGTCCGCAAACTGCACGGCAAAACTCTTAGTGTTTGCCGAGCTTCAAAAGATTTTCGGTCATTGTCCAGCCATGCACCACGAGCACGCCAGCCTTCTTTGCCGAAACAGTCTTAAACATTGCATTAATATCTGCTGGAGCCTTACCTGGTTTAAGCGACTTGAAATCCATAAATCCGCTCTGACCATTGCTCTTGATCACAAAAGACTGTTCGTCGTAAGTCGATTCGCAGCCAAAGCGACGGGCCAGACGGCGACCCCAAGCACGCTCTTCACCGACTGCCTTGTGATCAGGTCGAGGAATCATTTCTGTGAGCGACTTGAACGCCTCAAGCGCATCGGAGTCGATAAACCGTGACCCAACGACAACATCTTCGTCTGGAAACGCCATTAGTGCACGGTGATATGCCTCACTCATTAGCCCTTTTAGAATCTGATCTCGTTTCGTTGTCGGCTTGACGCTCAGCATGCCCAACAACACACACGGCGTGCCACCGATGCGCTCAAGCGTTGAAAACATGAAACCATGCAACTTGTTATCAAGTCGCGCACTGGCAAATAGAACCCAATCTTCTTTAGCTTTTGAAATCGCGCCGATTCCGAATGAACCACCCATCGAGGCGAGTTCGTCAAGATCAGTATCAGTTAATTGTGAAGCATCTTTGGTCTTGACAACAAGCGACATAACACCTCTATTCTGCCAGCAAAAATGCTCAATTCCGATGGTGCGGGTTAATTAACCGCAATTGAATTATTTAACCGATATAAACGCTGTCACCGTAAGACGCACGAAGTCTTCCCATTACGCGATCAATATCCACATTAAACTCATCAGGCAAACGCAACGCAGTAGTACCGATGTGCAATTGAACTGGTGTCTGACCAGTGTGCTCACGCAATAAATCTCGCAACTCGTTGAGATCCTCTGGCGATGGCGAAACTCCTGGCAAGTCAATATGCACACTCAAATCACTCGCCCGCATCGGTTCGACGATTTGAATTTCTTGAGCATTGAACGCAATCAATGATTCATCGCGTCGGTCGAGTCGACCACGAACTAAGACGATCTTGTCTTCTTCGATTAGATGACCAAATTTTTCATAAGTTTTTGGAAACACCGTTACCTCAATAGAACCTTGCAAATCTTCAATTTTTAGGATCGCCATTTGTGCACCCTTGCGCGTGAACTTTCGGTCAACAGAAGTGATTACTCCGCCTAGTTTCAAGAATGCACCATCTGGTTTTTCTTCAAGATCAATTAACGAACACTCAACCTTTCGACGCAACTGGCCTTCAACTCCGCGCAATGGATGATCTGAGACATACAGTCCCAGCATTTCACGCTCAATTTTGAGTTGTTCTGACTTCTCATAATTAATTTGCGGAATCTCTATTCGCTCAGAATAACCAGACCCTAAACCATCGTTATCGCCGAACAGACTCATCACCCCTTGATCGCGCTCACGGCGTCGCAACAATGTATTTTCAATTATCGGTTCAAATACTGCAAGCAATCCCTTACGCGGGTGGCCAAGCGAATCGAATGCACCAGCCTTGATCAGCGATTCGACAGTTCGTTTATTGAGCGTCGAAATTGGTGCACGGTCAGCAAAATCATAGAAAGAAGTGAACGGTTGATTATTGCGCCGATATTCAACCAAATTAGTTATCAGCGCCTCACCTACGTTACGAATGGCCGACAAACCAAAACTTATAACTTTCTGATCGCCATCAATCACCGGCACAAAGTCAACTCCTGATGTGTTGATATCTGGTGTTCGCACGACAATGTCACTAGCTCGAGCGTCTGCAAGAAATACTGCCGCGCGTTCATAGTTTGCTTTAACGCTTGTCAGTAGACATGCAATATATTCGACTGGATAATGTGCTTTGAGATAGGCAGTTTGATATGCAAGAAAGCCGTAGCCGTAGGCGTGGCTCTTACCAAATGCGTAGTCTGCAAAATGCTCAATCGAGTCGAATAGTTTTTCGCCTAGAACCGGCCCGTATCCCATGGCGACGCAACCACTTTCAAAACTCACACGCTGTTTGGCCATGTCATCGCGGTTCTTTTTGCCACACGCCTTGCGCAAGTCGTCTGCTTTTTCGAGGCTGTACCCTGCAAATTTTTGAGCAACACGCATCATGCTCTCTTGATAAATCATCAGACCATATGTATCGCCGAGTAACTCTTGGGCGTCGGGGTGAAATAACTCTGGCTGTTTTCGACCATTCTTAAAATCTGCATAGTCATTATGCATATTCGCCGCCATTGGACCTGGTCGATATAAAGCAACGATTGCCGCCAAGTCATCCAATGTGCTCGGCACCATACTGCGAACTAGTGCGCGAATATTCGTTGACTCAAGTTGGAACACCCCGATGGTGTCACCGCGACGAAGCAACTCAAACGTCTTCACATCATCAAACGAGACTTTGTCAATATCAAAATCAGGGTCACGTAATTCTTGAATCATCTTATTCGTATCTGTAATTACGTCTAAGTTTCTCAAACCGAGAATGTCCATTTTCAAAAGACCAAGTTCTTCGACGGCATGCATTTCGTATTGCGTCACGATTGGTGCAAGTTCGGCGTCTTGACCCGACTCGGCTTTTCGTTGAATCGGCAAGTACTGTGTGAGTTTTTCTTTGGTGATCACTACTGCTGCTGCGTGAATACCAACATTTCTTTTCAACCCTTCTAGACCACGAGCAACATCCAACACCCGCTTTACATCTGGGTCGAGGTCATAAAGCGACCGTAACTCACTAGCTGCTTTGTACCCCGCTAAATGTTTTTCATTTTCTTCAAAGCAATATTTGAGAGGGGTATCGCGACCCATCACAACGGGTGGCATCAACTTGGCAATCTTGTCGCCTAATCCGTAAGGGAATCCAAGGACTCTCGCTGCATCGCGCACCGAGTTACGGGCCTTAATCGTGCCAAACGTAATAATCTGCGCTACGTGGTCACGGCCGTATTTTGTTGAGGCGTAACGAATCATCTCATCGCGATATCGCGAGTCAAAGTCCATGTCAATATCAGGCATGCTGCGTCGCCCAGGATTCAAAAACCGTTCAAAAAGTAAGTCGTAGCGAATTGGGTCAAGATCAGTGATTCGTAACGAATATGCAACAGCGCAACCCGCCGCCGACCCACGACCGGGGCCAACGCGAATTGATTGATCTCGCGCATAACGAACAAGATCCCAAACAATCAAGAAATAAGAACTGAATCCCATTGTTTTTATCGTTGCTAGCTCGTATGCAACGCGCTCAACGACATTGTCTGGCAGTTTTTCGCCCCATCTTTGTTGAGCACCGAGCCAAGTTAGGTGTTCAAGATATGCATGATCGTTAGCAAACCCTTCAGGAATTGGAAAGTCTGGTAGCACTGGCACACCAAAATCGATTTGAACTTTTGCGCGCTCGGCTATCCAAAGAGTGTTGTCACACGCAGTGATCTGCTCGCGAAACAGCCAACGCATTTCTTTGGCAGATTTCAAATAGTGCTCTTGGCCTTCAAATTTTAAACGATTCGGATCAGCAATAGTGCTGCCAGTTTGCACACACAGCAATGCATCGTGAGAATGACTGTCGTCGCGGTGGGTGTAGTGACAGTCGTTTGTTGCCAATAAGGGCGCACCAATCTTTTTGCCAATCTCGATCAACTTTGGATTAGTTTCAATCTGCAACGGAATCCCGTGATCTTGTAACTCGATAAAAAAATTATCTTTGCCGAAAATATCTTGAAGTCGAGCAGCAGTTTTTAAGGCCTCTTCTTCTTTGCCATTCTTAAGTGCTTGCAACACATGACCACCCAGACAGCCAGAAGTTGCGATCAAACCTTCGTGAAATTTAGTCAGCAACTCCCAATCCATTCGTGGCTGGTAGTAGTAGCCCTCAAGAAAAGCCAAACTAGCCAACTGAATTAAATTTTGATATCCAGTGTTATTCTCGGCGAGCAAAGTTAAGTGATAATAGAGTTTTTTACCCGCTTCGGTATCGCCTCCGCTGTCGTCTAGCTTTCCACGACGAGTTGGGCGCTCTGTTCGAGTTTCGAAAGCCATGTAGGCCTCGGTACCGATAATTGGCTTGATTCCACGTTTGGTGCACTCTTTATAAAAATCGATAACACCATACATGTTGCCGTGATCTGTGATTCCTAAAGCTTTTTGAGAATCATTAACCGCACATTCAACAAGCTCGTCTAAACGCGACGCTCCGTCAAGCATTGAGAATTCTGTATGAACATGAAGATGAGTGAACGAATCACCCATTACAAATATGTTCCGGGGCGATCTCCTGGCTGCGCAGTTGATGCTTCGCCTGATTGAATCTGCTTTTGTTCTGACTGTTGACGCATTGAAAGTTGTTGGGCAAACATCGTTGCTTGAATACCGTGAAACAAACCTTCAAGCCAGCCGACGAGTTGAGCTTTGGCAATTCGCAATTCAGCATCAGACGGAATTTCTCCATCCTTGAACGGCAGTGCGAGCGTTCTAAGTTCTTCTTGTAAGTCGGGCGACAATGCAGTCGTCAATTCGACAATTGATCGCTCATATATTTCTGCAAGTCGCTCACGAGATGGGCTGTCAAGCGTCATTGAACGCACTTCGTCGAGTAGTTGTTTAATCATCGAGCCAATTCGCATAACTTTGGCCGGTGCTGTAACAGTTTCTTCTACGAGAATATTTTCTTGGACTATTTCACCGCGTTGTGTTTCGTTCATAGTGGGGAAATTAACTTATCAGACTTATCAGTTTCCGGTAACGGCAAGCAAAGGTACATCAAGTTCATCATCTGTTAACGCACCATGGCGACATTGCAACATATATGGACCAGTGTCAGCCGGGTCATCGAAACTGATTGCATCTCGAGGCACAAGCGCAACATCTCCGAGCCGCTTTCGAGTTGCGGGGCCAAGTCTTGGGCCAAGCCACTGTTCATCAATTATCTGTTCTTTACTTACAACCCAAGCACAATCACTGTGATGTTGCGTTGCGCGTGCAAGCAACTCAACTTCGGTGCCGTTTCGCGCATGCAACCAACGAAATCGGCCTTCTCCAGATTGATAGGCGGTCATCGCGAGAACATTGGCGTGTGGCGGCAGGGTGTTTGTTCCGACCATTACTTGCCCATGATCGGCAGTAACTAACAGCACCGAGCCAGAAACAAGAACCTCTTTGATATTTGCCACCAGTGCATCAGCACTGCGCAACTCTGCTTCATAAAATGCCCCGAAGCCGCGCTCGTGAGCGATCTTGTCAACGCCGTCGTAATAAGCATAAATAAATTTTTCACCTGCTCGCAACAACTCTCCAATCTCTACAGAAATACTTGATGCCGCGCGCCAACCCTTTGGTCGGACCCCGCGTAAATGCGCTTGTGTAAATGCGGAGCCTTCCAATTCGGCCTTACTTAAAACCGGCACGCTTGCTCCCATGAATGGTGGGCACGGTTGAACTAAATCAGGTGAATACATATTTCGTAAATCACCTTTTTCATCTCCCCACTTGAGCATTTGCATAACTCGTCCGCCCATATCGATGCGATAACCGACAAGTCCGTGTTCTGCGGGTGCCAATCCAGTCGTAATTGACGTCAACGCGCTAACGGTCGTCGTTGGCGCAACTGTTGTGATTGACGAGCCCTGCATTGATGCAAGCATCGGGCAATGCTCAAGATTTTTTTGCAACTGATGCCAACCGAGTCCGTCAATCACGAGTAGCACAACTTGTCGCGCACCCTGAACACAACTGGGCATCCAACTTGGAATCTCTTTAGTACCGGACGGCCCGAGTAACGCCGGAATGATGCCAGTGATGCAGCCTGCTTTATATGCTGGCAGGCGCGGTCTAGTTGATAATTGAGGCGTTAATTTATCAGTCATGATTGTGTTCAATGACAATACTTCAATGGATCAACAATCGCAGTTAATCTTCGCATCAGATACTGGCGTAACATATAGCCGTGAGAATTTCGACTCGTGGAGATTATGCCTGTCGAGCGCTACTTTCATTACGTCTGCATCAAAATGATGACGGTCCAACATCCGTGCGCGATATCGCAACTCGTACGGCTCTGCCTCAACCATACCTAGAACAGATTTTGCTCGCCCTTAAAGGCGCGGGACTCGTCAAATCAAAGCGCGGTGTTGGGGGCGGCTATATTCTTGCCCGATCTGCCGGTGAAATCTTTCTCTCTGAAATCATTTCAGCCGTGGATGGCCCAATCTCGGTGGGCGATTTTGGCGAACCGCACACCGACGGTTCTTGCGACCACGATGGGCAATGCGTACTTTTGGCCGTGTGGAACCTTGCTAGTGAATACATGCGTGAACACCTTACGAAATACACCCTTGAAGATATTGCCGCCATTTCTAATGGCGAAGCCTCTTGGCCAGTCACTAAAAAATAAAAGTTAAGAACACTTCTTTAGAATTGCTGCAAAGTCGGCAGGGATCTGCGCGTCGAACTGCATTTCTTTGCTGGACACGGGATGATCAAATTTTAAAGTCATCGCATGCAACATCGGTCGTGGCGAAGAAAGCACACTGCGTGCACCGCCATAAACGACGTCTCCGACAACACTGTGACCAAGAGTCGCCAAGTGCACACGTATTTGGTGAGTGCGACCGGTTTCTAATCCACACTCAAGAAGCGAACAACTGACTGGCAAACTAAATGCCTGACGCACTTCGTAATTTGTGCGCGCAGACTTTCCGCCGGCAAGAACTGACATTCGAGTTGGGTCTCGTTGATCGCGACCGAGCGGTGCATCAATAACGCCACTCGGCGCACTCATCTCTCCCCAAACGAGCGCCAAGTATCTGCGCACAACGACTCGCCGCGAAAGCGCGTCTACTAGCGAATCGTAAGCGCGAGCAGTTCGAGCCATGACCATGAGTCCTGTCGTCCCAGCGTCAAGGCGATGCACAACACCAGGCCGATAGACATCACCGACTGTTGCCATTTCTGGATACAACGCAAGCACTGCATTAACTAATGTTCCGGTCGGATTGCCAGCACCAGGATGAACGACGATGCCTGCCTGCTTATTAATTACGATCAAGTCGTCGTCTGCATAAACCACGTCGACTTTTATATTTGGTTCTGCGGCGGGCAACTGCTTTTCAGGAAGCAAAGTCAAATCAATAACTAAGTGCTGACCTTCGGTGACTTTGATCTTTCCGGCTTTGACAATCACATCATCCAACAGCACCGCACCTGCATCGATGATCTGCGCGGCTGCCGCTCGTGGGATATCTGCAACAAGCGAAATCACTCGATCTATGCGCTGACCGACCAAAGACGAAACAATAATCTCATCAATAATTCGTTTTTTAGTTTCGTCAATCATGATCTCGACCTTGCAATGAATGCTCCTAAAATCAAAAATCCTGCTCCAATCGTTACAGCAGAATCGGCAACATTAAAAACAGGAAACCACTGTAGATCAATGAAATCAACTACCGCGCCGCTCATCCACCCGCTACCACGAAACATTCGATCCAAAATATTTCCGCAGGCTCCACCAACCAAAAGCCCAGTACCGATAGTCGTTAACAGTGACATTGGCTTACGCAGCGACATCAATAACCCGATTACGACTCCGATTGCTAACACACCGATGACTCTTCCTACTCCTTGTCCTTGGGAAAAAGCCATGCCAGAGTTAAAAACTAGATTTAATTGAAGAGTCCAGAATATTTTTATCG
Source organism: Actinomycetota bacterium (assembly GCA_037142305.1). Classification (GTDB taxonomy): domain Bacteria; phylum Actinomycetota; class Acidimicrobiia; order Acidimicrobiales; family Ilumatobacteraceae; genus BACL27. The sequence goes on along the minus strand of JBAXAW010000001.1, from coordinate 21,022 downwards.
TCTTGCTCGCATTAAGAGCAGTCAGCGACCAATGCTTGGTTAGTTGATCAACAACAATCACTCCTGCGATCAGCACATAGGCAAGCCACTTTGATGCGCTACTTCGTAATGGCGCGTCGGTCATAAATTATTTTCTTTAACTGAATTAGTTCTAATAAGAACCAATGCCACCAGCACGCTCTTGAACAAGTTCCGTTGTCCAAGGCAACGCTTTTAAGCGCTCACGCGGAATCGGCAATCCAGAGCGACCAGAATAGCCATAGTCGCCTGTCTCAATTCGTTTTAGAGCATCATCAATCTCTTCGACTGTTTGACGGGCTGACGCCGAGAGTGTCAAATCACGCTCGCGCTCAACAACCATTGTGTCTCCCTCTCCGCCTTCGTCATCAAATTGCACATCGCCCATTTCTGAGTTTTCAACAATCGCGTTGGCTTCGCTCTCAAGACGATCGGCTTGACCGAGCAGATTTCTACGCTCTGAATTAAGCATTTCACGCTGCGAAAGCAAAAATTCGAAGTTGAACTCTTTTGTCGGCGTTATCCCGTCTTGCATCACACCTTTGATAATTGGCGGCTTCGGCGGAGCAACTGGTTTTCGATGAGCTTCAATCTCGGCAAGGCGTTCAGCCTCACGAGCGGCCAGCTTTGCAGCCTTTTCGGCTTCGCGAGCAGCCTTAATCGCTAGCTTTTCTTTCTCTTTGGCAGCGCGCAATGCCAGGCGCTCGGCAATCTGATCGGCTTTTAGTTTTGCGCGTTCTTTAGCGACACGAATCGCTTCTTTTTTCTTTTCTTTCAACAACACAGCCTTCGCAGCCACCGCCGCACGCTTCTCTAATTCGCGTTGTCGCTTGAGTGCTTTGACCGCAGCCTCGCGGGCCTTCTTTTCGAGATTCTTTTTTAGATCTAGCTTCTTTTTGAGATCAAGCTTTTTCTTCAACTCAAGTTTCTTTTTGAGATCAAGCTTCTTTTTCAGATCAATCTTCTTTTTGAGATCAATCTTCTTTTTCAGATCAAGTTTCTTCTTCAACTCGAGCTTCTTTTTGAGTTCGAGTTTCTTTTTGAGATCAATCTTCTTTTTGAGTTCGAGCTTTTTCTTGAGATCAAGCTTTTTCTTCAACTCAAGTTTCTTCTTTGAAGCCGCCTGCGCCTTCGTGCCAGTCTGTTTCTTTGAAGGTTTCTTTTTTGGCAAAGATTTCTTGGTGCTCTTCTTTTTTGAGCCAGATTTCTTGCTCTTTTTCGACGACGCCCTATTCTTGGAAACCACGATATTCACCTCTCAAGCAAATCCAGTTGAGGATTTCGCCTATTTGACTAGGTTACGGTAGCGGATTTAAAGACGTAAACGAGTCAATTTCTTCTGAAACCGAGACGAACATGTCATCTTGAGGAATGGACACTTGTTGTACAACTTCTTGCGACGCTAAAGTCGACGCAGGCGCAAAATGTTTCTTCTTTTTGGCTTTCTTTGTAACTTTCTTTTTAGCAATTTTTTTCACTGATTTCTTGACGGCCTTCTTGGCGGTCTTTTTGGCGCCACTCTTTTTAGCCGAAGATTTCTTTTTTTTCGGAGCCGACTTTTTCTTCACTGATTTTTTTGTCTTTTTCGTCGTTTTCTTTTTTTTCGAAACCACTTTTGACTACCTCACGCTCGGTCTGGTTTTTTAGTAGGGCCTTACAGCCAAAATGCTAGTGCACCAACTCAACGAATATCGGTACACCATCCAAATCAAAATTTGGTGGTTGCGATTCAACAAATACAACTTCAGTGGCAAGAGTTTCGGTCTTGATTGTCTCAATGTGACTAGAAATTTGAGACCTGATCTCTTCAGACAGTCCGAGTTGTAACTTAATTCGATCTGAAACATCTAAACCTGACTCGCGTCGCTGTTGCTGAATCAGTCTGATCAAATCGCGCGATACCCCTTCGGACTCAAGATCTGGAGTTAAGTCAATATCCAGAACAATTACGCCTTCAGAATTATTAAGTTTTGCACTCGCACCAGAACTTTTAGGCACAAGTTTCAAATTGTATTCACCTTCAAACAGATCAATTGATCCCGCCGTGATTATATTTCCGTTGCGCTTCCAATCACCTTTTTTAACAGCAACGATTACTTTTTGCGTATTGGCGCCAAGTCTTGGGCCAACAACACTGGGCACAACTTGCAATTCAAACGCGGCAACAGACGATACATCATCCGTGAATTCAACTTTGCGAACATTGACCTCATAGGCGATTACATCAACGAATTCTTTAAGCGCAGCCGAATTGGCGGTAGCAACCGTCAAACTCGCAAGTGGCAGTCTGGCTCGACGACCATGAACTTTTCTCAACGACAGAGTGGTCGAGCAAACGTCACGAACACGATCCATTGACGCCACAAGCGCATCATCTTGAATCAACGAGTCAGTTGTTGGCCATGGTTGAAGATGAACGCTTCGCTCGCCCGTTAAACCACGGAATATTTCTTCAGTGATTAACGGCAATACTGGCGCTGCAACTCGTGTCAAGACATGAAGTACCGAGTGCAACGTATTGATCGCCGTGATGTCACCAGACCAGAATCGATCTCTGCTTCGTCGGATGTACCAATTAGTCAGAACATCCAAAAACGTTCTGATTTCAGCGCACGCAGCAAACAGATCGTATTTATCGAAACTTTTCGTCGTATCAGAAACCAAATCTCGTAATTTGGCGAAGATGTAGCGATCTAAAACATTTTCACTTGATGTATCAAATTTTCCGGTCAATGACTCGGCATTTGAATACAGCGTAAGAAAGTACCAACTATTCCAAAGTGGCAACATCACTTGACGCACTGTGTCACGCATTCCGTCTTCGGTGACCGCAAAGTCAGAGCCACGCAAAATTGAAGAAGATAACAAATACCAACGCATCGCGTCAGCCCCATGACTATCAAAAACTTTCATTGGGTCTGGATAATTACGCAGACTCTTTGACATCTTGGCGCCATCTTCGCCGAGCACAATGCCGTGACTCACGCAGTTAAGAAATGCAGGTCGATCAAATAGTGCTGTTGCCAAAACATGCAAGGTGTAAAACCACCCGCGAGTTTGGCCGATGTACTCAACAATGAAATCACCCGGATAATGATTCTCGAACCACTCTTGATTTTCAAATGGATAATGCACTTGAGCAAACGGCATTGATCCGCTCTCGAACCAACAATCTAAAACTTCGGGTACTCGCCGCATCATTGATTTTCCAGTTGGGTCGTCTGGGTTAGGGCGCACAAGTTCATCGATCGTTGGTCGATGAAGCTCTTGAATATCGACACCGAAATCGCGTCGAAGTTCTTCGAGACTTCCATAAACATCGATGCGCGGATATTCAGGGTTGTCACTTCGCCAAACCGGAATCGGCGAACCCCAAAAACGGTTTCGACTAATCGTCCAATCACGGGCGTTTTCTAGCCATTTTCCAAAACTGCCGTTCTTCAAGTGGTCTGGCACCCAAGTGACTTGCTGATTTAACTCGACCATTCGATCTTTTATTGCAGTTACTTTTACGAACCACGAACCAACTGCTTTATAAATTAATGGTTTACCTGTGCGCCAACAATGGGGGTACGCGTGATCGTAAGTCTCATGACGAATCACCACGCCGCGATCCTTTAGAACTCGAATAATTGCTGGGTTGGCATCAAAAACCAGCTGGCCTTCGAAATCTTTTACTTCGCTTGTGAAACATCCGCGCGAATCAACTGGGACAACGAGTTCTATGTTTTCATCTTGACAAACGCGTTGGTCGTCTTCGCCGAAACCTGGCGCCAAATGCACTACCCCAGTGCCGTTATCTGTGGTTACAAAATCACCAGCAATAACTCGAAATGAGTTCGGATGCTCGGCGAAATAATTAAATAGTGGCTTATATTTTCGCCCAACTAATTCGGAACCTTTGAGTGTCGAAATAATCTTCGGTTCTGGAAACTCTCGTTCGTAAGACGCAAGGCGTTCAACTGCCAAAATTAGTTTTTTGCCGTCGTGATCAATGACTGCGTAGTCAACATCAACCGCAACAGCCAACGCCAAGTTTGACGGCAGTGTCCAAGGCGTTGTTGTCCAAGCGAGAATAAACTCGCCTGTTTCTAATTCAAAAGCGACTGTTAGCGCAGGGTCTTGCACTTGCCGATATGCGTCATCCATTCGAGTTTCGGTGTTTGAAAGTGGCGTTTCGAGTGCCCATGAGTATGGCAAAACTCGAAAGCCTTCATAAATTAGGCCTTTGTCCCAAAGTGTTTTAAACGCCCACATCACGCTCTCCATGTATGGAGTATCGAGAGTCTTGTAGTCATCTTCAAAATCAACCCAGCGTGCTTGGCGAGTTACATATCGCTCCCAATCGCTGGTGTACTGCAATACCGAACTTCGACAATATTCATTGAACTTGCCAATGCCGAAATCTGTGATCGCCTGTCGCCCAGAGATTTTAAGTTGGCGCTCGGCTTCTGCTTCTGCCGGAAGCCCATGACAATCCCAACCAAAGCGACGCTCAACACGTTGACCTCGCATCGTGCGATACCTGGGTACCGCATCTTTGACAAAACCTGTTAGTAAATGTCCGTAGTGCGGCAATCCATTTGCGAAAGGTGGACCGTCATAAAAAACATATTCGTTTTCGCCATCGGCACCGGCTTGGTTCAATTCAACAGACGATTCAAACGTTCTGTCTTGTTTCCAAAATTCTAAAGTTCGTGACTCTTGTAATGGAAAATTCGGTTGTGGTTCTACTTGCGGGTACGACACGCGCGACTTAACATCTCAAAATCATGCCCTGCACAACGATCTGCAGGAATAACAACACAACCAATGAAGAAAAATCAATTGCACCAGTGCGGGGTAGCTTTTGCCGCACTGCGCTCAAAACTGGTTCTGTAATACGACCCACAAAATATGAAACTTGAGCGATGAACCCACCACTTGTTGACGGAAACCAAGAAAGAACAACTCGTACGATGATCATCATCGTAAAAAGTGAAACTGCATTACATAAAAGTGATCGCATAATTTAAACTTTCGACTTGGTTCTAGCCGCGAGTAACTCGAGCGCCAGATGGTTTCATCATAAACACGCCCGAGCTGACTTTCTCCATCCCTCCACCTTGTGCGTAACAAACACCGCTAGCAAAATCAAGAATTCGACGCATAACCCTCGTATCGGTGTCTTGCAGATCAATAATCACCGGAGTGCCTTTTCTGAAATGATCGACAATTCCTTTGACCTCTTCGTAACTTTGCGGACAGACCGTAATCGGCGTCGTTGAGGGAGAAACCGCTCGAACACTTGCGTCAGCACGGCGACCGGCTGGAGGCCTGATCGTTAGACCAGAGTCATGCTGTTCTTGTTGCCTGCGAATTGACGCCTCTGTCTGCAGATCGTCGGCGCCATCAGAGTCATCAAAACGGGATCGATTGCCTTGACCTTGACTATAAGCCGGGGCAGAACGGCGGTCATCGCGAATATCTCTGCCAAAATCTTGCTCGCCTTGTGGCTCGTCTTGGTAGTCGTCATACGAGCCATCGTCACCCAGACCCAGATAATCCATCGCACGTCGAAACATTGACATCGGAACAGTTTACTTGCCAGAATGCTCTTAAAACGTGACTTAACCTGCGCTTTTAGACCCTCGCGCCAAACAATCCTGACCCTATGCGAACAGCAGTTGAACCTTCTTCTACTGCTATTTCAAGGTCTGCAGTCATCCCCATACTTAATTCTTTGAGACCCAATTCTTTGGCTATTTTGCCTACGAGACGAAATGCATTTCGAGTCGCTGACGCATCGCTTTGGGTTGGCCCAACTGTCATTAACCCAATGACATCTAAACCAAGGCCCACAGCCTTTGTGTACAAAGCATCAACTTCACTCGGCTCACAGCCACCTTTATCAGGCTCATTTGTTGAGTTGACTTGCAACATAATCTGCACCGGTTTTACTGGGTTTACCGTTGGGTCTACCGTCAGGCAACGCTTGGCGATTTCATCTACCAAACTTAGGCGGTCAACGCTTTGCCAAACATCGACACAATTAACAAGCGATCTGATTTTATTACTTTGTAATCGCCCAATAAAGTGCACTGGCAATCGTTGAGCTTTTGGAACTTGCTCGAATTTTGCGATTAACTCTTGCGCGTAGTTCTCGCCCACTGCTTCACACCCAGTTGTAAAAGCGCTAGTCATAGCAGTCGCATCAAAAGTCTTGGTGACTGCAATCAACTTAACGTTTTTGCCACCTGCATTTAAAATGCGAGTACGAATTGCCGAAACACGCTCGATGAGTGCTTCTAAGTTCGGCGAACTATATGTCGTCACCGACATTCGACAATTACTTTAGAAAAGATGGAAGGTCGTCGTCGTCATCACTGATCAGCGGATCAGAACCGCCGAATAATTCTTTCAATCGCGCAGGCTTCGCGTCTGGACGAGTCGTTCCCGACGTCGCCGTATTGCGACCGTCACTTCGAGTGGTTGAACGCTGTGACGATCCATCCCATCGATCAAAGCCAGCGGCGACAACCGTGACTCGAACTTCATCATTAATATCATCGTCAATAACCAAACCGTGAATAATGTTTGCATCTTGATGTGCGACACTTCGCAGAATCTCCATTGCGTTCGTTACTTCAAACAACCCAACATTTGACGGTCCAGTGATGTTTACAATCACGCCGCGAGCACCTTCGAGCGATGCCTCAAGCATTGGCGAATTGATTGCCGCATTAGCCGCAACTGTCGCACGGTTCTCACCTGTTGCAGAACCGGTACCCATCAGTGCGGTACCTGCATTTGCCAACACAGCCTTGACATCGGCGAAGTCAGTATTTATCAAACCTGGTGTCGTGATTAAACCAGTAATACCAGAAACGCCCTGATACAAAACATCGTCGGCTCTCTTAAATGCCTCAAGCAAAGTTGTCTTCTCGGTCGAGATCGTCAACAATCTTTCATTTGGAATAACAACGAGAGTGTCGACTTTTTCTTTAAGCGCAGCAATACCTGCATCCGCTTGTATTGCTCGACGACGACCTTCAAAAGCAAACGGACGAGTAACAATCGCCACGGTGAGTGCACCCTCAGATTTGGCGATCTCTGCGACAATCGGTGCCGCACCAGTTCCTGTTCCACCACCTTCACCAGCGGTGATAAATACCATGTCAGCACCAGCAATAATTTCTTGAATCTCGGCACGATGTTGTTCTGCTGCTTGACGGCCAACTTCTGGGTCTGCGCCAGCGCCAAGACCCCTTGTTAACTCGCGACCAATATCGATTTTCGTATCTGCGTCACTCATAAGCAACTGCTGAGCATCTGTGTTTATCGCAACGAATTGAACTCCGCGCATTCCGGAAGCGATCATGTTATTTACCGCGTTAACTCCGCCACCGCCAACACCAATAACTTTGATGATTGCGAGATAATTCTGAGGCTGACCTGCCATTTAAGATAAACCCACGAAAATAAACATTCTTCCTATTCTGCCATATTTTTTAACCAGCAACAGGCATCTCGCCAATGCACTACTTTGACTGAACAGTAGGGATATCGGGGTTACTTAGGTCGATTGAGATTATCTGCTTTGCCTCCTGCCGTCGAAGCAACACCACCAACGAAATGAGTTTATTTAGCACATTTACCGGCTCACCAAAATTAACGAGGGTGCCAGATCTAAGCGTCATAACCAACTGGTTAGGGCCACCAGTACCGACATTCAACACAAGCACTGCCAACTCGTCGGGTAATCCAGTTGCCAACTGTGCCGCAGCTTTGTAAAGGGCACCGGCGCTATTGCCAGGCGAAAGATTTGGGCCAACTCCAGTAATTTGTAGATATTCAGTTGGTTGTCCGTCTTCAACGGCCAATACTCGGCCTTGTGCGTCAACAATCCGAGCACGATTATCTACACCGATAAACCAAGCAACCGGAACGCGTTCTGCGATTTCAATTAACAAACGAGAGGGGAAAAATTGCTTAATGCGCACAGTCTCAACCCAAGGGTCATCTTCAAGTCGGCGCGATGCTTCTCGAGTATCAACTGTGAGTAGAGGTTTACCTAGAAGGGACTGCTCAACAGATACCAACAGATCTTTGTTCATATATTTAGAACCTTCAATCTCAACCTCACGCACAGCAATAATTGGTGATGCTAAAACGATGAGTACTAACGCGATGACAACGAAAAAGGCAGAACCAGCAATCAAATACTTGGTTCGTTTTCGCAACGATTTCTTCAAAGTCGCTTCGCGCTCAACACCTGCCTCCATGTCATCAATAATCACAAAGGTCGCTGAAGTCGGAGCAATATTTACTGTCTGGGTTTGAGCATCAATTGGAAACGTATTATCAGTCGGCAACCGTAGATCTTCGTCAATGATCACAACTCGGTTTGGCTCATCAGATACCAATGCGACTGTTTCTATTTTCGGTATTTCGACAACCGTCTGAATATCTGAGTCAAGGAAACTTGTCGAATCTTTGACAATCGGCTCAAATTGGTCATCAAGTTCGTATTCGACGACATGCACGTCTGGTTTTGGATCTCTAAAAATGCTGATCGGGGTTGCATTGCCTTCAAATGCATCTTTCAACTCTGCAAGCACATCGTCTGAAAGTTTTTCAGAAATAACCGGAACAGGTAGCGACGAGTCAGGACTATTAGAAACACCGAAGGCTGCATCTAGCTGAGAGTTTGAATTTGATGGCTTGAGGTTTTGCGCACCTGCTTGAGAACTGACTGCAGTCGGAAAACCAACTAAACGAATCTCGCTACGAAGTTCAATACCGTGTGCTTCGCTGATGCGCTGGCGAACAAACGTCATTAACTCAACGACATCGTCGGCGCTCCCACCTTCGTCAGATTGGATAAAGTTCGCGTGCTTGTCTGAGACACACGCCGAGCCAACTCTGTATCCCCGTAATCCGAGTTCGTCAATCAATTCGCCTGCAGACGTAACTCCTGCTACTGGATTAACAAAAACCGAACCTGCATTTTGCCCACCAGGTTGATTTTCGCGGCGCCACTTCACGATCTCCGACAACCTCGCTTGACCCGTGATCGTGTCGCCCCAACTCAGCCGCAGAGTTGCAGACAATACGACATGATCATCAGTTAAATCTGATCCACGAAATCTCAAACCCAAATCAGCAGCGGAAACATTTGCTTCGATTCCGCGCTCAAGGTGAAACAATCGCACGCTAAGCAACGACGCAATCATGTCGGCGCCGTGACCGCCCGCATTCATTCGCACTGCCCCACCGATTGCACCTGGTACTCCGACTGCCCACTCAAGCCCGGCCAAACCATGATGGACACTTTGACGCGCCAAGACGGGAAGAGGCGCCATAGCCCCAGCGATCACAATTGGAGATTGACCGACGGTCGGAAGATTTATTAATTCAGCGAATGGTCCCAGCGTGACTGCGATGCCACGAAAGCCACGGTCACTGACCAACATGTTGCTACCCCGGCCAATCACAACGACTGGAACTTTGACTTTAGATAAAGCTCGCGACAGCGAATGTAAATCTTCAACTGTCAACGCTCGCATGAATAACGCCGCTTGGCCACCAACTCTGTAGGTCGTGTACTGCGCAAGTGGTTCGTTTTGGGTTACGCGATCTCCTAAGAGCGATGCGATTCGCGATAAGTCTTTATCGCTGACATGAGTGATGTCTGTGATCACTGGCTAGTTCAACTTTCGTGAAATTAGTTCTGATGGAAGCATGGCAATATCGCCACACCCCATTGAAATGCAGAGATCTCCTGGCTTGAGCTCACTATCTAGAAATTCTATGAGATCACTGCGTTTTGGTTGGTATATCACTTTTAGTTTTGGATGTGCAGTTCGGATTGCGTTGACAACCAACTCACCAGTGACCCCAGCGATTGCGGCCGTGCCCGAAGCATAGATATCTGTGACAACTACCAGATCAGCATTACTAAATGAATCGGCGTAGAGATGCGAAATCACCGACATTCGATTGAAACGATTTGGTTGAAACACGGCTACCACTCGCGACCACGAATCAGATTTATCGCGCGCACCGGCCAGCACTGCCGAAATCTCATTAGGCAAATGGGCGTAGTCGTCAACGTACGTAATACCACTGTGTGTGCCATGATTATCAAACCGACGCGCGACTCCGCCGAACTTTGCTAGAGCCGATGCGGCTTGTGAAAAACTAGCACCCAGATTAATCGCCATCACTAGCGCCCCAAGCGCATTGCGAACATTGTGAATACCGCGAAGCTGAATATTTACAATGCCTAGACGCAGTGTTTGAGCGTCAACATTTTGCGAAACCGTGAATTGTGCTGCCCCATTACTAAATGAAATTTCACTGGCTACAAAATCTGCATTTTTTAGTATTTTGGTCTTCGAATTACTTACCTCAGCGCTATAAGTAATCGAGCCGAGTTGTTCGGCGATTTCAACACAGTACGGATCGTCGATGCATAAAACTCGTGGACCATTGACTTTGCTAATGAACTCTTTGAAACTTTCGCGGATCGCATCAAATGTCTGAAAATTGTCCAGATGATCAATATCAACATTTGTCAAAATCGCTCCCATAAGCGGCAATTGCAAATGCGTTGAATCGCTTTCATCGGCCTCAACGACAAATAAATCGCTACCTGTCCAGGATGCGCCTCGACCAAAGTCATTGACGTCTCCGCCAATTAAATAACTTGGATTCAGTTTTGCTTCAATTAAAATCGCCGTCAGCATTGAAGATGTCGTAGTTTTACCGTGCGTTCCTGCAACACCAACACTGCGTGCCTGCTTACAAATTGCAGAAAGAATCTCGGCTCTAGACAAAACCCGAATGTTCGAACTTATTGCCTTTTGATATTCGACATTGCTCTTCGGTATCGCTGGAGAACCAGTAACGGCGTCACAGTTTGCAACTACCTCAGGGTTGTGCCCGATATTTATTTTTACACCGACATTTCTTAGCCGTTCAATCACATCGTGGTCGTAGATGTCGCTACCAGAGACAACATGGCCCATCTCTGCAAGCACAGTTGCAATAGCCGACATCCCTGGCCCGCCTACGCCAACAATATGTATTTTGCGATGTCTGTCGAGCGTAAATTCTTTCAAACGAGAATCTGAATATGTGCTGGTAGCGACGACTGAAATTAGTTTCACAAGCCCAGAATCTCGATGCAACTTGCCGGCTTTGCGCGCGCACTGATTCATCTCGACTAGCTTCGCTTGATTATCAATCAACGCAATCACAGCACCGCTAATCTGCTTGTTCGAAATTGCATCTTCGTCCAAAACTATTGCTCCACCTAAATCGCCTAACCATTGAGCATTAAAATATTGGTGGTTATCTGCAGCCTGCTTCCACGGGATAAGAACACTTGCGCGACCAACCGTTGCCAGTTCGGCAACCGTGCTTGCCCCAGCGCGAGATATGACTAAGTCACTTGCTGCATAAATATCTTGCATGGAGTCAGTAGTTGGCAATCTGAGATAAAAAATTGCGTCTGCGTTTTGATGATTCGGCTGATCAACATTCAAGTATCGTTCACCAGTCAGATGAATTATCGAAAGATCTTTGCGATCATGATTTTGTTCGATTAACTCTCGAGTCAGTTTATTTAAAAATGCAGACCCTAACGAGCCGCCAGTAACGGCAATAACTTTGCCAGTCTTTGGCAGACCGAGTCGCACACGAGCAGCATCACGCGTTACCGCAATATCTAGGTTACGAATAGAACGACGGACTGGCGCGCCGGTCAAAGTTGCATTCGGTAACTTGGTCGGCAAATAGGCCACAGCCGTTGCCGCAGCCCGACGAGCCTGCAACCTTGTTGCGCGACCCGGTAAACGATCGTAAGAAACTGTGACAACTGGTATCTTCAGTCGACCTGCCGCACGAGTCGCAGGAACACTGCCATACCCGCCGACAGAAATTACAACTGCTGGCTTCAGACTCTGCAAAAGCGCAGTGGCATTATCAATCGCACGTCGCAACATCAGCACAGCCTGCAGATTTGTTTTCAACGAGCTAAATGAGAGTTTTCTGTTAAAACCGCGCACATCGAGCAGAGTAAGAGGAATTCTTGTTGGAGGCACAAGTTTTGTTTCGACACCATTTAAAGTGCCAACAATATGAATTTGATTTTGTGAGTAACCGGAATCAACAAGCAGTTCTGCGATCGCCAAAGCCGGAATCACATGCCCGCTCGTGCCACCACCGGTGATCACCGCATAAATTAAATGGTTTGATCTATTCAAAATTTTTGCCTGTAATTAACAATCAGTCCATATTTCGAGCGACATTGAGTAGCAAACCTGCTGCAGACATGCACACGAGCAGTGAGCTTCCTCCATACGAAATAAGTGGAAGCGTCAAACCTGTGACAGGCATCGAGCCGGTTACCCCACCGATGTTGATGCATGCTTGCAACGCAAACCACATCGTCACACCCCCGGCGACCAGCGCCGTAAATTTATCGGGAGCTCTTTTACTAGCCTGCAAACCGAAAAGCGTAAAAATCAGAAATCCACCGATAACAATGCTCACACCAATCAATCCGAACTCTTCAGCAATTGTTGAGAAAATAAAATCGCTATGCGCGAGTGGCACATAACCCCATTTGCCAGTACCGGCGCCAGCCCCAGTACCAGTTATCCCACCATTTGAAATTGCCAGAATTGATTGCCAAACCTGATAGCCGTATCCACTTTTTGTCTCATCTAGATTCATAAATGCTGTCCAACGATTGCGTCTTGACGAACTCGACAGGGTAAATAAACCACCAATTAATATCGACATCAATGACATTGGAAAAACAATCCGCAATGGTGTGCCAGCCATAAATAATAAGGTCAAAACAATGCATGTGAGAATAATTGCGCCGCCTAAGTCTTTTTGAACAAGGCACAATCCAACAGAAATAATCCAAACGCGCAAGATTGGCTTAATCGTTATAGAAAGATCGGAGATTTCTTTGTGACGTTTACTAAGCAGATGAGCGCAATAAACTAAAAGCGCAAATTTCAAGAACTCAGATGGTTGAAACCCAACCGGACCAATTGCAACCCACGCACGAGCGCCATTGGTGCTCACACCGATGCCTGGAGCAAATGGCAGGGTCATCAAACCGAAGGCGAATATCAAACCAGGTAACACGAATTTTCGTAACAGTGAATACGGGAAAAAATAAAAAAGTGCCATTCCCACAACACCGACACTCGACCACATCAATTGCTTGAAAAACATTCTCCACGGCGACATTCCACGATTAAGAGCAACTATTGAGGATGACGACAGAACCATTACTAATCCAAAAGTGATCAAGCTAAGAACTGTGATCAGAATCCAAAACACTGTGGCGTTCGGTGCACCTAATTGACTGCGTCCTGAAACAGTAATTCCACGATCTTCGAGCACATCGCGCCGACGTTCACCCAATGTGGCTGCACGGTCTGAACTTGAAATAGTCGTGCTCATTGAGTCGCCTCAGCTACATCATGATTTTTTACTAGTGCGTTAACCTCTCGTGTAAAGTCTTCTCCGCGCTGCCCATAGTTTGCGTACCAGTCGTAACTCGTGCAACCTGGTGATAGCAGAACTACATCGCCAGGTTTTGCCAAAGCATTTGCCGCCACAACCGCTTCGCGCATTGAATTTGCCGTGCGAACTTCACAGACCTTAGAAAAAGCACTTTGAATTTCTTTTTGTGCGGCGCCAATTGCGACTACAGCCCGCATTCTCTTGGGCTGGGATGCCATCTCATCTAAATCAAGACCTTTGTTCTTGCCACCAGCAATCAGCACAATTGAGTCGAATGATCGCAACGCAACATCTGATGCGTGCGGACTCGTTGCCTTTGAATCGTTGTACCACGCGACCCCGCGGGACGTCGCAACCAACTCGATTCGATGTGGGGCATTCACAAATTCAGCAAGCGCAATCGCCACATCACTTTTAGTTGCAAGACCAGACTCAATTGTTATCGCCGCTGCAGCAAGGGCATTAGTGATGTCGTGCGGCAGACATCGACGCATCTCAGAAACATTCATTATTTGCCCAGTCGGTGAATTTAAGATTCCGTTACTCAGGTGATAATCGCCAGACTCTGACCCGAAACTAACTACGCGAGCGCCACTCTGTTTGGCGATTGCAAAAATCGCTTCGTCATGTATTGGCACTACCGCTACATCATCATTTTGAAGATGCGCCCACATTTGCGCCTTTGCAGATTTGTACGAATCAAAAGATGAGTGCCAATCTAAATGGTCAGGGGCGAGATTAAGCCAGACCGATGCTTTAGTACGAAACTTTTTCGTATATGCCAATCTGAAACTTGAGCATTCAACCGCAAATGCTTGCGCATCGCTTTTTAAAGATGCGATTAATGGAAGTTCAGTATTACCAACAGCCGTTGCGCGTAACCCAGCAGCACTCAAAATAGCGGCCGCCATCAGCGTCGTCGTTGTCTTGCCATCAGTACCCGTGACAGCGACCATAGGTCGTGGATTCGGCGCAAGTTGCTCTAACTGATATGCAAGTTCAATTTCAGAGGCAATGAATTTATTTTGAGTTTTCGAAAACTTTATGACTTGATGTTCTTCTGGCACTCCTGGTGCTGGCGAAACCTGATCTACTTGATTAATAATTTCTTGTAGTTGTTGTGCATCCGGATTAGATACAAAACGGGCATCAAGTTCTATAGCTAACTGATTGTGCGCCAAAATAGCCGCGGCATCATTCGAATCGTCTGCAAGTACAACAGACTGACCGCGGGCAACAAGTTCTTTGGCGACTGCCCGACCCGCGATTGCTAGACCGTAGACAAGCGTTGTTGTCATCTCAGCGACGCAACCTGGCGAGATTCTGCATGTCCGTAAAGTCAGCAATGAAAATTGCAATCGCCGTCGCGACGCAGATTGCAGAAATTATCCAAAAGCGAATAATGACTGTGGTCTCAGGCCAACCCAGCTGCTCAAAGTGGTGATGAATTGGTGAGTTGAGCAATAATCGTTTTTTGCGACCCGATGCTTTGAATACTCCCATCTGTACTGCAACTGAACCAGCTTCGAAAACATTGATGCCACAAATAATTGGTAGCAACAGATGAGTATTAGTTGTTACAGCGAGAAGTCCGAGCGCTGTACCAATTCCGAGCGCACCGACATCTCCCATAAAAATTCGTGCCGGTGCAGCGTTCCACCATAAGAATCCGCCGCACGCTCCACCTAAAGCCGCTGAAAGAACTGCGAGGTCAAGCGGATTAATGACGTTGTGATACAAATTTGGATTTCTAAACGCCCAGTACCCGATTACGGTGAAAGCAACAAAGCCAAACGTCGCCGAACCAGCAGCGAGACCATCTAGACCGTCGGTGATGTTGACTGCATTTGATGTTCCCCAGACCATCAGCGCTGTCCAAATTACAAATAGTGGCCAAGTGAATGTAATTCCTGGAAGATCAGATCTCGTAAACGAAAGCGTTTCGCTAACACCTGTGGCCGCGTGCAACCACCAAGTTAAGACGAGACAAATGCCAAAGGTTATGTAGCCCTTCTTTTTCCAAAATATTCCACGATTGTGCTGGCGTTGAACTTTAAGAAAGTCATCTAGAAAACCGATCGTCGCCAATACGAAAACAGCAACCCAAATAATCATCGATTGATCAGAAAATGGAAGTCCATCTCTTAAGTGCGCAACCAACCATCCAAATGCGGCAGAAAATAGGATCGCGATTCCACCCATTGTCGGTGTGCCTTGCTTGCTCATGTGTTGAACCGGTCCACGATCTTCAGCACCAAGTATTGGTTGACCTTTACCGAGTCGCTTAAATATCGCCATCAACACACGAGTAGTTGCGAGCGAAGCGAACATTGCGACTCCTGCTGCCATCAAAATTGCAATCACAAAGCCACCTTTAATAGTTCTCTTGACACAGCGACATCGTTAAATTCGATTTCGTTTGCGCCTATTGTCTGAGTTGATTCATGACCTTTACCAGCGATTACCACAATGTCTCCGCTGCACGCCACCGAAAATGCCTGTGCTATCGCATCACGCCGATCAAGAATAACATAAATCGATTTTTTGAGAGCAGGGTTGCAACCATCTTCAATTTGTTTCGCGATAACAGACGCGTCTTCTAGGCGTGGATTGTCTGATGTGATAAAGACCACATCCGCTATATCACTGGCCACTTTTCCCATTCTTGGTCGCTTCTGATGATCACGATCTCCACCGCATCCGAACACAACGATCACGCGGCCCGAGCCAGTAATCAATTTTCTTGTCGCATCCAAAACATTATGTAATGCTTCGGGCGTGTGTGCGTAATCAACAACGACACCAAAATTCTGACCAACTGTTACAGATTCAAATCGACCCGCGATTGCGTCCGCAGCAGCCAAACCTTTGGCAATGTCGCTTGCGGCGACACCGAGTTTGGCTGCTGCGTTCGCGGCAGCTAGCGCGTTCATTACATTGAAGAATCCACCCGTGACGAGTTGTATTTTTTCGCCTCGCCAAATAAAAGACAGCTGATCAACTTCTGCGACAATTTGTGACGCATCGTCGATTCCAAAAGTTTCTAAATCAATTATGTTTTCTTGATTCAATTTCGCGATTAACTTTGCACCATAACGATCGTCTCGGTTTACGATGCATGTGTTTGTATATCGCGGCGTGAATAGTTTTGCTTTTGCAGAGAAATATTCGTCGATTGTGTCGTGAAAATCTAAATGATCTTGACCGAGATTCGTAAATATGGTTGCAGCAAATCTTGTGCCTGCGACGCGACGCAACGACAAAGCATGCGACGACACCTCCATTACGACGGCTTTACTCCCTCGCTCAAACTCGTTGGCTAATGATCGTTGCAAGTCTGTGGCTTCAGATGTTGTTCGTGTACCTGAAAGAGTTCCGAAAACTGCAGTGGCTAAACCGTTCTGGCGCAATACTGATGCCAGCAAATGTGCAGTCGTTGTCTTGCCGTTAGTTCCTGTGATGCCAATCACTTTCAGTTTCGAACTTGGACGATCAAAGAATTCAGCCGCAAAATATCCCATTGCGGTTCGAACATCATCAACAATTATTTGAGGAACTGCAACATTCAATTTTCGTTCAACAAGAACTGCTGATGCCCCGTTTTTTATAGCGTCGACTGCAAATTCATGACCGTCGACAGTCTCACCAACTACGCAACAAAACAAGCAACCAGTTGAAATGTTTTTTGAATCATGCGTGATCTCAGTTACAAAAATATTTTCGTCACCATAAACTTCTCGAGTGACGACCTCATTTACTCCTACAACAAGATCTTTCAGTTGACGTGATCGAGTGGTCATGTCAGTGAGAAGCGCCGAGATCTGCAGGACGTGGCCCAACACATCCCGAGTCACCTTGAGTAGGACGAATATCAAGTTCATTGACCAAGGCTTGCCCGATGCGCGCGAACACTGGTGCAGCGGCTCTGCCGCCGAATCGATCTTTTGCTGTTGGATCTGGTTCGTCAATTGAAACCAAAACCGTCATCTGTGGATTTCCTGCCGGTAAAAACCCGACGAATGATGCGAAATACGAATTAGTTCCGTCGGCTGCCGTGTATTTTCCGTTCTTCTGCAGTTTGTACGCTGTACCAGTTTTGCCGGCAACACTCATTCCTGAGAGTTGAGCAAGTCCGCCTGTTCCATAACACACGACATCGGTCATCATTTCCGTCATTATTTTCGCGGTGGCTTCGCTGACTACTTCATGGGTCAGAGACTGCGGAGCGTCAGTGACGACTCCCTTCGCGTCGACTGTTGCTTTTACTAATTTTGGTGCGACGTAAACACCTTTGTTGGCGATTGCATTTACTCCCGATATCAGTTGCAATCCGGTTGCGGTATACCCGTAGCCATAAGCGAAGGTAATTTTTTCGGTGCCCTGCCACTTTTCTGCTGGCTTTAAAACACCGCTCGACTCGGCCGGGTAATTGACGGGAGTTTTTGTTCCAAAACCGAATGATTGAAGATAGTCATGATTAGTTTTGCTCTCGAGTAACCGTGAAATCAGAACCGTTCCGTTGTTTGACGAATCGACAATTATTTTTCTTACTGTCATGTCTTCGATCGGGTGAACATATCCATCTGAAACTTTGTACTCCCAGTCGGTACCTTTGTCGTAGATTTCTGCATATGGCACCGTGAATGTCGTCGATGGCGCTACTTTGCCTTCGTTGATTGCAGCAGCGATACTAAAAACTTTTGCGACTGAGCCAGGTTCGTATGCTTCTACTGCGGCAAAGTTTCCTGATTCACTTGTATAAGTACCATCAGTATTTCGACGAATATTTGACATCGCGTAAATCTCGCCAGTTTTTGTATCCATCACAATTGCTGAGCCACCTCGCGCTTCAACAAACTGAACTTGCTGCGTGAGAATTGAGTCAACTTGAAATTGAATTGTTCGATTAATTGTCGTCACTAATCTGCCACCAGGGATCGCTTCGACAACATCACTAGAGCCAGCAGCCATTGACTTTCCACTGGCGTTTACCTCACGCGCGATACGACCATCTTGGCCTGCGAGCAATTCTTGATATTGCAACTCAAGACCTGAGACTCCGAGACCATCAATATCCGTGCGGCCGATTAATCCACGTAAACTACTGCTAGTTAGCGCCCGGCCGGATTCGCGATATGACGAAACACCTTTTAGCCCGAGAGCAACAATCACATCGGCAAGTCGTTGATCTGCTTGACGAGCGACATATACGAAACTTGAACTTTGGTCTCGAAGTTTAATTGACAACTCAAGTTTCGCTTCATCTGTCATTTGCAAAATGCCACCGACAGCATTGGCGACACCGATTGGGTCAGTTACCAAGCGCGGATCCGCGAAAACTGTTCGTGTCGGTATCGGAAACGCCAATTCTTGTCCATTGCGATCCAAAATTGATCCGCGTTCAGCACGAAGTGTTTGAACTCTCGTGCGTTGCGAAACGCTCGCGTCACGATACTCACTAGACCAAACTGTTTGCAGCATTGCAACTCGAACACCGAGACCAACCAGCAATAAAGCAACAATTGAGAACATAAAGCTCGTACGTTTTTGCACGGTTCCAATTTTGAGATCCTTTGCAAACACGTCGAAACCTTTGGTAATGACAGCACCATTTCGATGAGAAATTTGAGCAACTTGCTTTCGGTGTTTATCGTTCGCGCGAATTTTCCGCTTTGAAAGAGCCTTACCTTTAGATTGTTTTATACGTATCGACCTGCCGAGACTTTCTGCACGACGTTCACGAATTGACTGGCTCACGGTGCTGAACCAGTACTCTCGAGCACAAGCTCATCGGAGTTGCGTGGTAGCGCTATTGAATCATCCATTTCTCCGGTCGAAGCCAAAACCATTGTTACAACCTCAGCAGGAATCTCTTCAAACTTTGCCCCCGATCCGGGCCACATGCCCAACATGATCGCTTGGGCTCGCAAATAATCTGGGGCCCGCAATTCAGCTCGTTGCTGACGCAACTCGTTGTAATGCTGGCGCGCAAGCCGAACATCAGTGCTTACTTTGTCGAGCCTTAACTGTTGTTCAGCGATAACCGTTTGGAAAATAACGATAAATCCGAAAAGTGAAGCGAGAGTGACTATTACTAAAGTTACTTTTGAAAATTTTGATCGTGTAACTGGTTGGACAACTCGTAGTTGTGGTTTTGCAGTATTCCGCGAGCGATTTTGTCGAGTTACCGGTCGAGAGACTTGTCTCGTAACTGGTCGCGTTGTTTGTCGCGTAATCGGTCGAGTTACTTGTCGAGAGACTTGTCTCATAACTGGTCGCGTTGTTTGTCGAGAGACTTGTCTCGCAACTGGTCGAGTTACAGGATCTTGGCGGTGCTGTCGAATCGTTTCTTGGCGACGAGAATATGCCGCAGACATCTCAGCCTCCAGCCACTGCGAGAGCTTTTTCAATAACTCGCAATCGAGCCGACTTGGCTCGGCGATTTTGGGCTTGCTCCTGCTCGCTTGGGTATTGAGCGATTCGTACTCGGCTAACACGGCGTGTGCCAAGTTGTGATTCGTGCACATAAGGCGAACCAATTTTGGGTTCATCAGCATCTTTTTCGGAAGATCTAAAAACTTGTTTAACAATACGATTCTCACCTGAGTGGTAAGACAAAACCGCTACTCGCCCACCAACTTTTGTGGTTTCAATTGCAATTTGTAACGTTCGCGCAAGAATCTCAAGTTCTTTATTGACTTCAATGCGAATTGCTTGAAATGTTCGCTTCGCAGGATGCCCACCCGTGCGACGAGCCGGCGCAGGAATGGCCGCGACAATTACTTCAGCCAGATGTGTGGTTGTACTAATCGGTCGAGCAGCAACAATCGCCCGAGCTATTCGTCGTGCAAATCGCTCATCTGCGTTTTGTGTGATTATTCCAGCAAGTTCTGATTCTTGATAACTATTCACGACATCGGCGGCACTCAGTTCACTGCGTTGATCCATTCGCATATCCAACGGACCATCATTTCGATAAGAAAATCCTCGCTCGGCGATATCGAGTTGTGGTGAAGAAACCCCAAGATCAAATAGGGCTCCAGATATTTCTTTGACTGATAGCTCTTCAAGAACTGAATTCAGCGAATCGAAGCGAACTCGACGCACTGTTAACCGACCACGTAGTGACGCATCATCGGCGATCATCTTCTCGGCATTTGTGATTGCATCCGCGTCTTGATCTAATCCCAAAATTTGTATTGACGGGTTAGCTTTCAAAATTGCCTTGGCATGTCCGCCAAAGCCGAACGTTGCATCAACTACAACGCCGGGGGGCACCGTTGTAAAACATTGAGCAATTTCATTTAGCATCACAGGCTCATGCGATCTGAACTGTGAATCGTGCTGTGATTCGTGCTGTGAGTTTAGATTTGAACTTTTTTCACTTGTCATGGCAGTCTTGCAACCTGCAACTCGTCACCACGATCGCTTCGCTTATCAGCAGCCCCCCGACCAACGGTGCCTCCGGGAT